>JANNDD010000407.1:0-11579 GCA_031387365.1 Armatimonas sp.
GTTGATAAAGTTTATCCCGAAACTTCCGGAAGCCGCGTTCATAAACAAAACGATCTTGAGGCCGAGAAGCCCTCAGTGCACTGCTCAGTAATTTGCCACGCTTCCCTAACAAAGACAGTCCTTTTGCGGCCGGTTGGTGTAAGAATGCAGGAATTTTCTCATGACAAGTCTGTGCAGCCCGCGCGATCATGGGGCGGGAGTATCCTCCAAAACCTTCATCCCCCCCATCTCCATTGAGAATCACTGTCACGTGCTCTCGTGCGCATCGGGATACCGCAAATGTAGGAACAATGGAGACATCAGCAACCGGCTGGCCATAGTGCCAGATAATCTCAGGAAGGTTGTAAATCTCATTCGCGGGAAGTGTGTACTCATGAGAATTGGCCTTCCAGCGATCAGCAACCATACGCGCAAAGGGGCGTTCGTCAAACTTGGGATCTTCAAAACCAATCGTCACAGTTTCGACAGGTTCATCACGAAGCTGAGACATTAGTCCGACCACAAGCCCGGAGTCCACTCCGCCAGAGAGAAATGCTCCCAAGGGCACATCTGACATCAAACGACGCGCAACGGCTTGTCGAAGTCTGGCATCTAGCTCATCAAGAAGCTCAGGCTCTTTTCTTTTTTTCTTATGGGCATAAGACAGTGTCCAATATGTCCCCAATTGCACCTTTTCACCGATTTTAATGCTTCCAAACTGGGCAGGGAGTAAACAATAAATCCCTTTGTAGATTGTATGCGGTGCTGGTACAGCTTGATAAATCAAGTATTGATCTAGGGCAACCCTATCCACTTCAGGCTTTTCCGGCAGCAACGTCAAGAGTGCATTCAGTGTCGAGGCGAAAGCAAACTCCCCGGATGGCAGCTCGGTGTAGAAAAACGGTTTTTTCCCTACTCGATCTTTGGCAAAAAAGAGCGTCTGCTTTTCCTCGTCCCAAATCGCAAAAGCAAACATCCCATCAATTCGCCGAAGCAGTCCTTCAAAACCCCACTCCTCGTAACCATGAATGAGCGTTTCGGTGTCGGTATTTGATTGAAATTGGTGTTTCTCTAAGAGCTCACGGCGAAGCTCTGCAAAATTATAGATCTCTCCATTGAACACAATCCAGACAGATTGCGTCTCATTGCACATCGGCTGGTTACCACTAGGAGAAAGATCAATAATGGCAAGGCGACGAAACAACAGAGACGCTTGGCCACATTGGATCATTGCCCCAGAGTCAGGACCACGGTGGTGTATTGCATCTAATGTTTTTTGATAGGTCTCGCCCGTCCTAGGAGTATTAGAAATAATGCCTGCGATGCCACACATAACTTGTACTTTCGTTCTTCAGTAATTATGGGAACCTTCCGCACGGATCGTTACCCGCCCACTGAAGTCGGCGGCTCAGGCAGGAATAAAGCGGGGAATTTCGTGACGCAAATCCCGTCATGTTTACCGAGGGGACAAGTCCCTCTCGCTGAGTGCAGGGATTCGATCTCCTGACCCGGAGGGGCGCCGCATCAAACATGTCCCCGGCCTTAAGCGAGCGAGACTATTCCCTTCGAAAACCCGTCACGAGATTTGAGACAGGAAGAAACAGTTTCAATCCTGGAAATTATAACACTTTTTTCTACACTAAGCAAATCATTTTCCGGCACGTGGCAAGGCTATCTTAAAAAACTGTTAGGGACTTCTACAAGAGCCCTGAGAACTCCACGCCTAATACAATTGCGCAGGGTGACTACCGCATCACCCTGCGCATCACACGTCTGTAAGCGCCCCATGGAATGAGGCGTCTACAGTGGCCTTTGGCCGCAAAGCCCGTGCCGGGCTAGTTTGTTAAGCTGGGATGGCAAAAACGACCAAACGGCCTTCAGGCCACTTTCCTGACCAGCCACAGGGGAAATAGCCTGCTTGGTAGGCTTGAAAAATACGCTCATAGAACTCCGACTCTTGGCCGCGCAGGGCGCGGCTTAGAGCACATTCTACAAAATCCTGGTGCATGTCGTAGGCAAACTCCCGAAAGGCTTCGGGGAGCTGCTGAACTATTTGCTTCCCAGAAGGAAACTGGGCCTTGAGTTTCTGCTCCAGTAGCTCTCCCTCTGGATGCGCCCACATCACACCCCATAGTTTTTTCAGCTCATTTTCGCGCACCCACTTCCACTCACAAAATCCCTGACGGAATAGTGGATGTTTTTTAGGGAAGTAGTGCTTCTGGTTCCCCCACCAAAGACCAAGATACTGCGGATTTGTCTCCACCAAAAACGCACCGTCGGGCAGAGGTATTGAGGTAGAAAATGAGAACTCCTCGGCAAAACGAACGACTTTTCCAGCAAGCTCATGGGACATATCCGTTAAAACTCCTAGCCCGTGCCAAGCGACAGAAATCCCAGCCCGGCACGGGCTTTGCGGCCAAGGGCCACTGTAGACGCCGATTTCAATCGGCGGCTAATCCGTCGGCGCTTAATCCGTGACGGCTCCCATACTTGCTGTGGAGACAAGCTTAGCGTACTTGGCGAGCACGCCTCGAGTGTAGCGGGGTGCAGGCGGCTGCCAGGCGGCGCGGCGGGCTTCGAGCTCGGCGGCGTCCACGTTGAGCGTGAGGCTTAGCGTGATGGCGTCTATCGTGATGCTGTCGCCCTCCTCTACTAAACCAATCGTGCCACCGACAGCGGCTTCGGGGGCAACGTGGCCGACCACGAGGCCGTAGGTGCCACCCGAAAAACGCCCGTCGGTGATGAGCCCGACGGAGTCGCCGAGGCCCGCGCCGATAATCGCCGAGGTCGGGGCCAGCATCTCGCGCATGCCGGGGCCGCCCTTGGGGCCTTCGTAGCGAATCACTAAGACATCGCCAGGATTAATCGTGCCCGCGAGAATGGCGGTGAGTGTCTCTTCCTCGCTCTCAAAGACCCGCGCAGGGCCGGTGAGAATCGGTGATTTCACGCCGGTGATTTTTGCAACACAGCCCTCGGTCGCTAAATTCCCACGCAAGATTGCTAAATGCCCTTGCTTATAGACCGGCGTCTCGAAGGGCCGGATGATGTCCTGGTCGGTGAGCGGTGCATCGGGGACGTTAGCCAGCGTCTCGGCGATGGTCTGCCCCGTGATGGTCAGGCAGTCGCCGTGGAGTAGGCCCGCATTCAGGAGCATCTTCATCACCTGCGGCACGCCCCCAACATGGTGAAAGTCATTGGCGAGGTACTTGCCCGATGGCTTGAGATCGCACAAAACCGGGACGCGCTTGCGAATCTCCTCGAAGTCGTCAATGGCGAGCGGCACCTCAGCGGCGTGGGCGATAGCGAGTAGGTGCAGCACGGCGTTGGTCGAGCCACCGGTCGCCATGACCACGGCGATCGCGTTCTCAAATGCCTTGCGGGTCATGATCTGGCGCGGCAGAAGCTGTTTTTTGATAGCCTCCACTAGCACGCGGCCACTCTGGGCGGCGCTCTCGGCTTTCTCTGGGTCCACCGCCGCCATTGTCGAGCTGCCCGGCAGGCTCATCCCCATAGCCTCGATTGCGCTGCTCATCGTGTTGGCGGTGTACATCCCGCCGCACGAGCCCGCACCGGGAATCGCGTGGCACTCGATGCCGCGCAGCTCCTCGTCGTCCATCTTGCTCGCTGAGTGCGCCCCGACAGCTTCAAAGACGCTGACGATATTCAGATCACGACCGCGAAACTTGCCGGCCTTGATCGTCCCACCATACACAAAGATCGCGGGGACATTCATCCGCGCGATCCCGATCATCGCGCCGGGCATGTTCTTGTCACAGCCACCAATGGTCAGAACAGCATCCATGGACTGCGCCATCACCGCCGTCTCGATGCTATCGGCGATCACCTCGCGGCTGACCAGGCTGTACTTCATGCCCTCGGTGCCCATAGAGATGCCGTCGCTCACGGTAATCGTGCCAAAGGTCTGCGGCATTCCCCCAGCGTCACGGATCGCCGCCTCCGCTCTTTCCGCGAGCGGGCGTATTCCCATGTTGCAGGGCGTGATGGTCGAGTGCGCACTGGCAATCCCCACAATAGGCTTGGTAAAATCCCCATCGCCAAAGCCGACAGCGCGGAGCATGGAGCGGTTCGGGGCGCGCTGGACGCCCTCGGTGATAATGCGACTGCGCGAGTTCAGGGGCTCGTTTGGGTTCAAAGGCACGGTATGAAAAATCCTCCGGGGTTATTCTATCGCGCCGCAAGATTTGCTATACTAACAGCATGAGCGATCACACGGGAATGCAGAAATGCGCGGACTGCGGGCAGTGGCACCCGCTGGAGCTACTGGAGCCGATCTTCCGCTGGCCCGACGATGTGGCGCGGGTTCCTAAAACGGCGTGGAGCTACCGGGTCAAGGCCAACGAGGACATGTGTATTTTGGACGCCAGGCGGCATTTCGTCCGCTGCGTGCTGCCCTTCGTTGTCCATGACCGGGACCAGAACTTCTCCATTGGGTGCTGGGCGGAGGTCAGCAAAGATGACTTCGCGGCGATTGGGAAGCTCTGGCGCGACGAAGACCAAGGCAGTGCGTCGCCGTTTGACGCAGTCATTAGCAATGCGCTGCCCAACATGCCCGATATGCGCGGCCTCCCCGCCCAGCTCCAGCTCCGCAGCCTCAGCCTGCGCCCCGCGCTCACCCTCACCGACACGCAGCACCCGCTCTTTGCCGACCAGCGCGACGGCATTAAAGGACATCGTGTCTTCGTCCTTCAGGGGCAGGCCACTCCCCTATAGCACACTGACGAAGGAGCATGAGAAGGAAAAGGCGGCGTGGCTGACGGAATAGTTCGGAGACAATAATGAAATCACTGAAGATCACAGACCTCCGGGTCGCGGTTATTACCAGGGCACCGATGACCTGCCCCTTGATCCGTATAGACACCGATCAAGAGGGTCTGTACGGCCTGGGTGAGGTGCGCGATGGGGCGAGTAAAACCTATGCCCTGATGCTCAAGAACCGACTCCTTGGGGAGAACCCTCTCGATGTGGATCGCCTCTTTCGCAAGCTCAAGCAGTTCGGACACCATGCCCGGCAGGCTGGCGGTGTCTGCGCGGTTGAGATGGCTCTCTGGGATATTGTCGGGAAGTACTACGGCGTCCCGGTCTACCAGCTACTCGGGGGCAAGTTCCGCGATAAAGTCCGTGTCTACGCCGACACCGATCTAGACCCCGACCCCGCAGTGACCGCGCAGCGCCTGAAAGAGCGGATGGACCAGGGATTCACGTTCCTGAAGATGGACTTCATCCGGGGGAATCGCGAGAAGGGGACTCTAGAAACGCTCTACGGGAGTCCACCGCTCCCGCCGCACCTGACACTTCGGGATGTCTCCAACACCCAGCACATGTTCACCGGGATGGAGATCAGCGACGCGGGCATTGCGCAGTGTGTGGAGTACATGACAGAGGTACGGCGCCTAGTGGGCTGGGAGATTCCGCTGGCGGCGGATCACTTTGGGCATATCGGAGTGAACTCCTGCATCCGGCTGGGCCGTGCGCTGGAGCCGTTTCAGCTCGCGTGGCTTGAGGATCTGATTCCCTGGCAGTACACCGACCTCTGGAAACGCATCACCGATGCCGTCCAGCTTCCGACCTGCACGGGCGAGGATATCTACTTAAAAGAGGGATTTATCGAGCTCTGCCGCCAGAGTGCCGTGGACATTATCCACCCGGATCTGGCGACCTCGGGGGGGATTCTGGAGACTAAGAAGATCGGGGACGCGGCGCAGGAGTTCGGGGTACCGATGGCGATGCACTTTGCCGGGACGCCCGTCTCGTGCATGGCCAATGTTCACTGCGCGGCGGCCACGGAGAACTTTCTGGTGCTGGAGAACCACTCCGTAGATATTCCCTGGTGGGACGACCTCGTGGAGGGCATCAGCAAGCCGATTGTGGAGAACGGCTTTATCAAAGTCCCCGACACACCAGGGCTGGGCATCACGCTCAAAGATGAAGTCGCGATCCAGCACCTTCTGGACGAGCGCTACTTCGAGCCGACGCCCGAGTGGGACAATGAGAGCTCCGCCGACCGGCTCTGGAGCTAAGAGGAAAACAAGCAATGTGGCTGAATCGTTACGAAGATATCGTACACTTAACTCGACTGAACCCGTTCGAGCGGTTCCCAGATGGCCGTCCACGTGTGCCAGATGACCTCTTGCGGCGCATGAAACTGGTGACGGTGGAGGAGGCATGGGGCGTGCTGAAAGGCCACGGCTACAAGTTCCAGTACGAGGGCAACTGGCTCAATGTCCACCCAGAGCGCGTGCTGGTTGGGCGAGCGGTCACGGCATCGTATGTCCACACCCGCCCCGATCTACACGCCGTGGTTCAGGAGTGGGGAACGGAGCAGGGGCGTATAGGGCTACACAACTCTTTTGTGATTGACACACTGGTCGAAGGCGATGTGATTGTGGTGGATCTCTTTGGCAAGGTAAAAGAAGGAACGTTTGCCGGTGACAACCTGGGAACGGCTATCGCCAACCGCTCCAAGACAGGCATGGTAATCCACGGGGGCATCCGCGACCTGGCGGGCCTCCAGAAGATCCCCGATATCTCGATTTTTGTACGGGGCGTGGATGCATCAGGGATCGCGGATGTCACCCTCAACTGCATGAACGGCGCCGTTCGGATCGGGGAGGCGACTGTGTTGCCGGGTGATGTCGTGCTGGGATCGTGCTCCGGCGTGGTCTTTATCCCGCCGCACTTGGTGCAGGAAGTAGTCGAGCGCTCGGAGAAGATCCGCTGCGAGGACGAGTGGGGGCAAATGCGAATCCGAGAAGGCAAGTACACGTCGGGCGAAGTGGATGGCAACTGGACCGATGAGATGCGCGCCGACTTCGCCGTCTGGTTTGAGCAGAGGCAAAGCAAATGAATAAAGTTCCGGGGATGGAGACAATTCTGGAGTGGGGGCTTCCCGACCGGGCGATTGATGCCGAGTCGCTGCCCTGGGTGCCGCAGGGAGAGCGGGTCTGGTTCAAGCCGCTGCGCTTTGATCTGGCGGCAGGCCGCTGGGTCAATCTGCTGAAAATCACGGGTGGCGGTAAGGTCAACCGGCACCGCCACAGTGGGGGCCAGGTGCTGGGCTTTTGCCTTAAGGGAAGCTGGCACTACCTGGAGCGTGACTGGGTGGCGCGCCCCGGGACGTTCGTCTATGAGCCGCCGGGCGATATTCATACGCTCGTGGTAGACCCTGGCGAGGAGATGCAGACCCTTTTTCTGCTGGAGGGCGTGGTGCAGTACCTCGACGACGACGACAATGTGATCTACCAGGACGATGTCTTTACCAAGCTGGAGCGCTACTGCAAGTACTGCCAGGAGCAGGGCATCGAGCCCCAAGACCTCTGCTACTAAACCTACCTTATGACTCAGGAAGACTTCCAACTCAATGATAAAGTGGCGCTCGTCACCGGAGCGGCGCAAGGACTCGGGGAGGCACTGGCGGTCGGGCTGGCCGAGGCGGGGGCCGATATTATTGCGCTAGACCGTCTGCCCGTAGATACCTGCCTGAAGCAGATCCGAGCGCTAGGGCGGGAGGGCATCGGTCTGCAACACGATCTGGCGGCAATGACCCCGGAGCGGGCACAGGAGATTATAGCGGAGTGCGTGGTGGGGCTCGGACGGCTGGATATTCTGGTCAACAACGCGGGCGTGATCCGCCGAGAGGCCGCTCTAGACTTTTCGCAAGCGAGCTGGGAGGCGGTTCTGGACATTGACTTGAGCAGTGTTTTCTACCTCAGCCAAGCTGTAGCACGTCACTTTGTCGCCCTAGGGCAACCGGGTAAAATCGTCAATATCGCCTCAATGCTCTCGTTTCAGGGAGGGCAATTTGTAGCCTCCTACGCCGCGGCCAAGAGCGGGGTTGCCGGGCTGACCCGTGCGCTTGCCAACGAGTGGGCGGGTTTAGGGATCAATGTCAATGCCCTCGCGCCGGGCTACATGGCCACCGATGTCACTGCGGCGCTCCGAGACGACCCGGCGCGAAGCCAAGCGATTCTGGAGCGCATTCCCGCAGGCCGCTGGGGTGAGCCCGATGATCTCAAAGGCGCGGTGGTGTTTCTCGCTTCGGATGCCTCTCGGTATGTGCATGGGGCGATTTTACCGGTAGACGGTGGCTGGCTAGCACGGTAAGTCGCAAGCTTACTTTAGAAAGATCTATCTATGTTTAACGCGAACTCGGAGGAGTCTAAGGCTCTAGAGCGTGCGGTTGTTGCGAAGATGATGACACGCCTGATCCCTTTTCTGGCGATACTCTATGTTTTCTGTCTACTGGACAGGGGCAATGTCAGTATTGCCGCCCTCACCATGCAGAAAGACCTTGCCTTCAGCGATAAAGTCTACGGGCTGGGAGCAGGGATTTTCTTTATTGGCTACTTTCTTTTCGAGGTGCCCTCGAACCTGATCATGGAGCGTGTCGGGGCGCGTAAGTGGATCGCGCGCATCATGGTGACCTGGGGACTGATCTCCGCCAGCATGATGTTTGTCCGTACTCCCGTCAGTTTCTACTCCCTGCGGTTTCTTTTGGGACTGGCGGAGGCCGGATTCTATCCAGGGGTCTTGCTGTATCTGACGTACTGGGTTCCCGCTGCGCTCCGGGCACGGGTGATCTCCCGTTTTCTCGCATTGACGGCGATCCTGGGGCTTTTTGGTGGGCCGCTGGGTGGCCTGCTGCTCAAATTGCACGGCTGGCACGGGCTGATGGGCTGGCAGTGGCTTTTCTTGATCGAGGGGATCCCGTCGGTTCTGCTGAGCCTAGCCGTTCTGCGCTTTCTGCCCGACACTCCCCAAAAAGCCCCCTGGCTGACCGAGCCGGAAAAACAGTGGCTCGCCAATCAGCTGGAGCACGACACCCAGACCCAGCACCGCGTTCCGCATCTGAGCTGGCGCAAAGCGCTCACCGATCCGCGCGTCCTGCACCTCTGTCTGATTTTCATTCTGACATCCACCGCCGGGAACGCAATTGGATTTTTCGGCCCACAGCTTCTCAAAGCACGCAGTGGCGGCCTATGGACGGATTCCTTTGTGGCTACCATAGGCGTGATCCCCGCGATTGTCGGCGCGATCTCCATGCTGCTGGCATCGCACCACTCTGATAGAACCGGCCGCCGCCGCCTGCACGTGGTTGTTGGGTACTCCATTGCCAGCCTAGGTTTTTTGCTCTGTGTCTTCATGCCCACAGCTTCGGGCGTGATTGTGGCGCTCGCGATAACGGCACTCGGCGAGCGAATCGCCGCGGGTTCGTACTGGGCTGTGACAACCAACCTGCTGGGCGCGGGGGCCGCAGCAGGTGGGCTGGCCTTCATCAACTCCGTAGGAAACCTGGGAGGATTTATCGGGCCGTTTGTGATGGGCGAGCTGAAGACCCGCAACGGAGGCGCGTTCTGGCCCGGTCTCTACACCGCATCCGGCCTGATGCTCGCGGCATCAATCCTAGCGTACCTCACCTTAAAACAGCCTCCGGCACCAGAAAAACAGCCTCCAGCACCAGAGCGCAAAGACACTTAGGGGAGCGTGTTGCCAGCAGCCCGGTAGATCTCGTACCACTGCGGCCGTGTCAGCTCAACTCCTGAGGCAAGTGCCACCTGCTTGACCCGCTCCGGGCTGGTGGTACCGATGACGGGCTGTATCTTCGCCGGGTGGCGCAGAATCCAGGCGATTGCCATCGTGGTCGGGGTGACATTGAAGCTCTCGGCCATCGCGCCTAACACCTCGTTGAGCTTGGGGAACTTGGGGTTACCTAAGAACGTCCCCTCAAAGAAGCCGTACTGAAACGGAGACCAAGCCTGCACAGTGATCTTCTTGAGACGGCAGTAGTCGAGAATGCCACCGTCGCGGTCTATCGAGCGGGGAATTTCCATATTGACGTTCAAGCCGTGGTCAATCATGCCGGTGTTCGTGATACTAAACTGGAGCTGGTTTGCCTCCAGCTTCATCGTCAGGCTGGCCTGAAGAAGCTCGATCTGGCTGGGATTGTGATTGCTCACCCCAAAGTAGTGCACCTTGCCGCTTTGCTTGAGCTGGTCAAAGGCCTCAGCCACTTCCTCCGGCTCAACCAGTGCATCCGGGCGGTGGAGCAACAGAACATCAAGGTAGTCCGTATCGAGCCGCGTGAGAATCTTGTCCACGGAGTCCAGAATATGCTGCTTGGAGAAGTCAAAGAACCCACTCCGAATGCCGCACTTGCTCTGCAAGAGTAGCTGGCTGCGCTCCAGTCCCAGTCGTTTGAGAGACTGGGCAAAGACCTCCTCACTCTTGCCCCCGCCGTAGATATCGGCGTGATCGTAGAAATTAATCCCGGATTCCCAGGCGGTGCTCACCAGAGCATCTACGGCAGCGGGTGCCATCCCGGCAATGCGCATACAACCCAAAGAGATCTCGGAAGCGTTCAGTGAGCTGGTTCCGATCGGCAGCGTTTTCATCGTCATGTTTGTAGTATACTCTTTTTAAATCGCCGCCGATTGAAATCGGCGGGTGGGAATTATATGATTAAAATTCGTTCCTGGCAGGTGGCTCTTGCCTCTCTCTCACTGATAACGGCTACCGTCTGCCTGCTACGCCCCACGGCGGTTTCGGCGCAGGCTCAGCAAGCCCAAGAAGCCCAACTGGCACAACAATTTGTACTGTTTGATGTCACCTTTCCGTTTTCCAAGATGGATGCGGACACCTCTACGCCCAGTAAGTCGCACTACTACGTCCGAGGAAAGGCAATCAATCCCAAACGGCCGCTTGACTGGACAAGTCCCGTTGACTACCGCAATGGCACCGTCCATATCCGAACGGAGGTGCTAGAGCGGCCCGCGAGCGGCGAGGCCACCCAGTGGAGCCTCTGCTACATTCCTAATCGCGGCCAGGGCAACGGCTACGGCTGCACTGGGACGGATCGCTACACCGAGAAAGGGGTCTACGAAAAAGATGTCTCCATGAAGTCGTTCTGGGAGAACAACGCGATTATCTGGAGTGAGGGGATCAAACAAATGGACCTCGTGATGAAGGATAAAGACGGCAATAAAACCCACACCCGAACCGATCCCGAGAAGTTCTTCCCCACTCGCGTTCGTATCACAATGATCCAGGTGGCGGCGGGTGCAAAGTACGATCCAAAGCTGGTTCCCAACCTCCCCGAGAACAAAATAGCGCACTGATGCCATCCACAACGATTCGCCGACGGACGCTCTGCTCACTTTTTATGCTACTCGCCCTCGACTACTATCTTCCCACCGAGATCTCTGCCGAGGCATCGGAGCCCGAGGCGATCCTCGATAAACAGAAGGCACTGGAGGCGCAGACCTGGTGGGACAACCGGGACTGGGACTGGTATAAAGCCAATATTCCCTTTTTCGACTGCCCCGATGCCGAGCTGGTCACCACGTGGTACTACCGCTGGGAGCTCTTCACAAAGCACCTGACCTACGGCTCCCCCAATAGCGGCTACAGCTTCACGGAGTTCATAGACCGTCCGTTCTGGAGTGGGGCCTATGGGGCCATTAGCTGCCCCGTCGGGCACCAGCTCTACGAGGTGCGCTGGCTGCGCGACTCCCAGTACGCCCGAGACTACGCCCGCTACTGGTTTCGGACGCCGGGGGCACAGCCGCGCAACTACGGCTGCTGGC
>JANNDD010000408.1:0-3809 GCA_031387365.1 Armatimonas sp.
CGCAGTGCTCAGCTTCAGTTTGAGGAAAATTCGCCTGACGCAGTCTGGCTTAATGGAGTTCCCGTAACGGGGAGCGACGTGCTACTTCTGCCGGGCGAGAACCACCTAGTCGTGCGTGGTGCACACGGCCCTGCGTTTCTCATCCCGGAGGGAGCGTGCTTCCAGGTGGAGCTAACGGATTGGGTCAGTCCGCCCAGTAGGTAAGCATCTCGTCTTTGAGGCTCCCCAGTGTCATGCGTTTGACATGGCCGTCGCAGAAGAGTCCATTGAAGCCCTTATGATGCGCCGATTCCCAGTGACCCGGCGACGACGACCAGGTCTCACAGTGCACCGCCGGGTTGCTGTGCTCCCACATCAGAAGGGTCATGGTCTCCACCGATGCCTCACTACGCGTCAGAGGGCCAACCGTTGGTCCGCCATCCGGGGCGATGATCTCAGGGGATCGGTTGAGCAGGTTGTTCATGGCATACTGCGGAAAACGAACCGTTTGCCCATTGCTGCTGCTGCTGCTCTTCTCCTCAGGACAGCTCAACACCCCCGTACTCTTCAGGTAGGGTTTTAAGAGAAAATCCTGGTTCTCGCTCCAGTTAGAGCGTGGAACTGTCCAGCCAATCCCCGCATGATCGAAGGCAAAGTAAATTTCATCATAGTCCTGGACGTACATCCGCACGCCCATCCCAATCTGGCGCATATTGCTCATACAGACCGTCTGCCGCGCCTTGGCACGTGCCTGAGCAAAAACAGGAAAGAGAATCGCAGCCAGAATCGCAATAATCGCGATAACCACTAAAAGTTCGATGAGAGTGAAAGCGGCGCGACGACGCATGACAAAAAATTCCTTTGCTCTAGTTTATCGCAAAACACACTCCAAACATGACATCGCTTTGCCGCGAAACGTTTCACGGACATGCCTGATAAAATTAAAAGACAATGCCTGCCGACGATGCCAATGGGGACGAGCAGATACTCTTGCGCCGTGCGCACCAGGGAGACGCCACAGCTTTTGACCAGCTCTGGCAGCAGCAACTTCCTGCGCTCACCCGCTTCTGCCGGAGCCTACACCGCTCGTCTGATAATGATGCATTTTTCGACGCGGATGATCTGGTAGCGGAGACCTTTATCCGCGCGCTGCATAACCTCAACCGCTATAGCCCGGCACTAGGCAGCTTGGACGCTTGGCTCCGGGAGATCGCACGGAATCTCTTTCTGAACCGCTGCACCCGTGAGCAGCGTCGTACTCGCTTGCTGGCAGTTCCTCTGCGTAGTACCCAGACTGCTCTTCCCCACACCGATCCGACTTGGAGCCACGCGCTCTTGCAGAGCGCGATGCAGGAGATCAATGCGCTCCCTTCACCTCTCAGAGCCGTCTTCCAGCTCCACCTAGATGAGTACTCACACCAGGAGATTGCGCAAAGACTCCAGCTCACCACGGCAAATGCCTCTAAGCGCCTGGAGCGTGCCCGCCTTCGGCTCCGGCAACGCCTGACGCTCCTGCTTGATGAGCTCCCGTTGCTCGAAAATCAGCTCAGCGCCATTGTTCGCAGCTTCCAAGTGGTCGAACTGAAGCTTGAAACGGGGGGGATTGTCCAGATATGCCTGAGTGCGCCTCCCTCGCCCCGCACGCTCCCTTCGCGCCGAGGCGGACACTCATGGCTCCAGCGGGCCACGATTCTCTACCAGCGAGGCGACTGGGAAGCCGCCGAGAGCGAGTATCGTACTCTCCTCGAAAAACACCCCATCACCATTGAAGCAATCCGTGCTCTCGTGCAGATTCTACGTGAACAGCAGCGTCTTCCCGAGCTTATCGCCGCGCTCCCTTCCGAGATCTTCTCAGACACTCCTCTAGCCCTTCAGGCGGAGCTGAAGGGCTATGCTGCCCTAGCCCGAGGTGACATGGAGACAGCATGTGCAGCTCTACGCGAAGCGATAGCGCTCACCCCAGATGACCCGGAGCTCTATGTGGCACTGGATCAGGCTCTTGCAGACCAAAGCCACTACGAGGAGCAGCTGGCCAATCTCGCAACCCTACGCCGCCGCCTGCCCCACGACAGCCGTGCCTATGTCGCAGCAGCTCATCCCTATGCGCGTCTTCAGCGGGATGCAGAGGCACTGCCACTCATGGAGCAAGCCGTGGCTCTGGATCCAAACTCTCCCGATGCAATCAAGGAGCTTTTCCAGGTACGGATGCGGCTACGCCTCCACGATCACACCACCGAGTCTCTCGCCCGTCGGCTCGTCCATCTTGCTCCCGAGCTTCTGGATAGCTGGCACAGCCTGGCCTGGTTCTGGAAGGCGCAAGGACGGCCCACACCTGGTGCAGCACTACTAACCCGCTTTGTTCAAGATCACCCCAATCACGCTCTGGCCCATGCAGCGCTTGCCTGGGCCCAGCTCTACGCGAGCTCTCCTCTCGCCTGCGCGCACCATGCCCGCCGGGCCTACCAGCTGGCTCCCCGTCGCTCGTATGTCGCCTGGACCATGGCGATGGCCTGCGGCTGCACACCAACAGTCATCTCCGTGCAAGAAGCCCATGCCCTCCTTACCCAGATTGCAAGGCAGTTCCAAAGCGACTCTTTTCTCCAGAAGGAAGTAGCGCTACGCCTCCTGAGCCGTGACCTCCTCAAGGAGGCTCTGCGCTACGCCCGCCGCGCCTGGCGACTTCACTGCGGTGGTGAGGAGGAAACTCTACTCAAAAAAATCTACCAGGAACTCGGTCACGAAGGGCGGCAGCTCAGAGTTAAAGCCAACTCTTTAGGGATCCATTCACTCTCCCACACAATCCCTGAGTGATCTTCGCCAATCACTTGCACATCCTTTCTCTCCTTTGCTTATTTTGGCAGGACAGTCACAATCATGGTGTAGCCAGCAGTACGTTCTAGGAACATCACCACGACTTTCGCTTGATCACGTCCTCGCACAAACGTGACCGTTAGTGGTGCCCGAAGAGGCGCATGGGCCAACGCTTGGAGTTCGACTGCCGCCACCCCCTCCAAGTTCTTGTCACCGATCTGGAGAATTCGATCCCCGCTACTCAGTCCCACATCCTCACCACGAGAGCCACGCACCACATCGACGAGCACAAGCTTGCCCTCTTGGATTCGGGCGTACGTGCCGAAGTTCTCCGCCACCACATTACCCACCGAGCCGAGGGGTGGCAGGTCTTTGTCCTGCTTTGGCATGGGGGGTAAGGGAATCTTGCCTGCCTTGGTTCCCGTTCGGGGAGGCACCTTCGGTTTTGGAGGCAGCTTAGGAACCGTCTTTGTCGCCACCCGTGGCGTTTTGGAGGTAGTGTTGGACTTAAGGAGGGGAGCAGAATCTGCAAAGACCGGATCGGGTAATCTTTTCCACTTGTATCCGGGCCCGCTGGACGCACCTAAGGCAACCAAAGCAGCAACTAATCTACGCATGGTTGGCTCCCCAAAATCCCGAGCATCCTGAGCTGTTTTTTCATATAGGGATATTTGAGCGGCACTATCAGTGGGTTCAGGTGCCCAAAAACTGCTGTGAAATATAATATTAAACCGTTTATCTAATACAATCCCATAACGAACACCTCCTCCCGTAATAACCCATTTACTTGAATCAAGGTCGCTTGGGGATCTAAAATAGTTCGTTATCTTCCTCTTTTGGACTGTAACACTCGAACCAAACCTGGATTCAGGGCCATCAAATTGAGAAGGAGGCACGTATGAACGTAGAAATGCCTGGGCCTTTTCTTCTGATTCCCACTGTGTCACAGCAACATAGCTTCCGTTGTTTGAGCCTTTTTCAAAGGCAAACGCTTGAAACATGTTGGGCCGCGTGTCTGT
>JANNDD010000413.1:0-4307 GCA_031387365.1 Armatimonas sp.
CACTGGCTCTGTCATGGTCATCATATCCACTGGCTCAGCCGGGGTGGGGAAGATGATCTGAAGAACCTTCTTCTTGTCTGCCCGAATCATCATGGAGCGATTCATGCTTGCGATGCGCATCTCGATTACAAAGATTTCACCTTCAATTTTGGTGTGAGAATCGAGAAGGTAGAGCTGAATCTACACATTTAGCGAGGGGTCGCGCGTGGAAAGGGCCACTAAACGGCGACGGGCTTGGCGTAGCAGACCGGGGCCGTCTCCATCTCCGTACTCCATTCCGGGCAGAGCCGAAGCCCATGCGCCACGAAAAATGAGTAGCCCCGCGAGCGCCAGAGCCGACGCGCCGCAACCTCCGTCATGAGCCGATGCACTGACCACGCCGTCAGCCGCTCCAAGTCAGGCTCGTATAGACGCTGGACGTGTGGCTACTCGGGGAGGTGGCTTGGAACCTTGCCCGCGTGGAGCGACTCTATCGGCCCCTCACGGTACGCACGCGCCACCGTCGCGTTTGCCTGGTGCCGCACCGCCCACTCCTTCGTTAGAAACTTCTCCGCCTCGGGATCGCTCTTCAGCTCTGCCTGAAGCGCATGTAGTTTCCCCGCCAGGTGCTCGACGATCACATCGTCGGAGTGCAGTGCGCACTCAGGCATCGGCAGGAACTCCCACGCCGCCCGCGCTCGACGCTGGGCTAATTCCGGGTCTTTGTCTTCCAACTCCCACCAGGCTGCCAGCGCCGCCGTGAACTCAATCTGGATTCGGCGCATCTCCCCGTTCGTTACACGCGAGACCCGCGCCTTCGAGCGGAGCGCTTCGGGCAGGGGAGCGCCTTGTGTCAGCACATGGGCATACGAGCCATAGCGCCAGCAGCTCGCAAAGATCGCCGTCGCCTCCTCAGCCAGTGTCAGTTGCACCTCAGGCAAGGCCTCACCTATCTCATCCAGCGCCTCAAACAGCTCTCGCCAGGGAGATACCGTTGGCCCAACCCAGACCTCCGCACCTTCTGTGCGCCACGCTCCAAACGTCTCTGTCGGCGGGATAGGAAAGGCAAACGTATTTTTGCTCACGCCTTCATTATACAATCTGGTGCTGGGTTTATTTTACTGTTGGCTCTTTCCATTTGAGTGTTTTCTTCAGGCTGTTATTGAACTTCCAGCTCATCAACCTATCGTGCTGTAGCCGTCCAACCACAATGCCCGGAGCGATCCCTATCTTGGCTGCAAACCGCTCGATTTCCTCAGCGTAGAACTCTTTCCTTGTTGTGGTGAACAAGCGATACTGAGGCGCAGGAATCAGCAGGTTCTGGGCGAAGCGATCGGCTTCGTCTTCTTCCTCACTACCTTCCCCTTTATCGTCGTCGAGGAACAGCTCTCGCTTTCCATGGAGGTAGATATGTCCAATCTCATGGAAGAACGTGTGCCAGAAAAGATCGTCTTTCTTGCCACGTAGGCTCACCGCGACCAGCGCTTTCGTCGGTGTTAGCCAGCGCGCTGCGCCGTAAAGACAGGTGCCGGGAAGCTCTGGGACGAACGCAACCGCGACCCCACACTGGGCGCTCAGAGCGATCAGTTTAGGCTGGAACTCATCGGGTGGAAGCAGGGTCAGGGCACGGAGAGCGGGGAGGGTCTCTTTCAGCTTCTCTGCGCTGTACGGCTCACAGCGGATCTTCTCCGCGATTCGCTCGCTCATTCGTAGCCACACCGCCACCGCATCCACATTCGTCTGGTAAAGCGTCTGGCGGCGAAAGCGCACGTGGCTCGATTCGGTTGGGCGCTGGTACTGCTCCGGCGACGCTATCCCGAAGAAAGTAAGAGTTACCTGTGCGAGCTCGATTTGGCTGTCGCACTTTGGCACGAAGCCCCACTTCTGCATCTCTTTTAGCGGGAAGGGGGAGAGCCACTCCAGCTGCTGGCTCAGGCGCTCCGCATCTCGCTTACGAACCAGATACTCCTGGTACGCCGACTCCAGCCGGTTCCAGAAGCCCGCCGAGATCCCCAGGACACGCTCTAACTTGAGGGCGGTTTCTTCAGACAGCTCCGCCTTTCCTTTGATAATCTCGTTGATGTGCTTCTGTGACAGCCCCGAGCGCTCGGCCAGGCCTGCCTGTGTCATTCCTGCGTTTTCCAGTACCTCGGTCAGTGTCTCCCCCGGTGGAAACACCTCGTCGGGCAGGTACTCGTTCTCGATTCTCTTCGTCATTTTGTTTCAATCCTCACTGACTTCGCTGAGCCAGTGCTACTTCTTCCAAGAGGGGCGGTTAGTGGTAGTCCACAACCTCGCACAGACAAGCGGTTGTTGCCTCTAGCGGGTCAGGTGCCTCCCCGGTGATCATCTCGTCGAACAGCGGGTGGAAGATCAGACGATAGGGACCATCTAGGTCTATGGCCCAGTGACCGTTATAGTTACCTTTCAAGGCATGAGTGCGCGGAGAGACTTGCAGGAACTCAGCCAGGTTGGCCGCCGCCCGAAGCTGCTGCAAGCGAAGCGCCAGCTTTTTACCACGCTCGGCTCCATAGGTCTGGTCGCGTATCTTGCTGTCATTGAGACTCCGCGCCAGCTTCTTATTTCGGAAAGCGATGTCCAATTTCCTATACCTTTATTTTAACCTATTAGGTAAAAAGAATCACGAATCAGTGTAGCTCCGCAAAGAAGCTCCGTCAAGAGAACTGGTGTTTGTTCGTGTTCTGCCGGTAAAATAGAAACGTATGGATCAGCTCACTCTCTCCTCGCTTCTCCGCGAGCTTCGCGCCCTGCCTCGGGAAACCGAGTGGGTGGAGTTCAAGGTCAATAACAGCGACCCACAAGATATCGGCGAGTATCTCTCTGCTCTGGCGAACTCGGCGCGGTTGGTGGGGAAGATGCAGGCGTATCTGGTCTGGGGCGTCGAAGACGGGACACACCGCCTGGTCGGCACGACCTTCGACTTTCACAATGCGAAGCAGGGCAACCAGGATCTGGAGTCTTGGCTGACGGGCAATCTGACACCCAAGCTGCACCTTGGCGTGCACCAGTGGACGGAAGACGGAAAGCCGGTCGTGCTGATCGAAGTTCCCGCTGCCCTTCAGATGCCTGTTCGCTGGAAAGGCGAAGCGCATATTCGTGTTAGCTCGCACAAAGCACGATTGAAAGACTTCCCCGAGAAGGAGCGGGAGCTCTGGAAACTGCTGGAGCAGAGCGCCTTTGAAGACGGCATGGCGCTTCAGGGGCTGACCCCAGATGAAGTTCTGGACTGCATCAATGACGACGGCTACTTTCGGCTCCTTGGCCAGTCACGCCCCTCGGAGCGCACCGGGATTATCGAGCGCCTGATCGCAGAGAAGATCATCGTCCGCACCGATGCGGGAGCCTACGATGTCACGAACCTGGGCGCGATCCTCTTTGCGAGAAAGCTCTCGCTCTTCCCGCGCCTCGCTCGGAAAGCGGTACGGGTTATCGCCTACGTCGGCGCGGGGCGCTTGCAGGGCAAAGGAGAGTTTGTTCTCGACCAGGGCAATGCCACCGGCTTCCCCGAGCTGCTTCGGGAGATCAACGCACGGATTCCAGTCAACGAGGTCATCGGCCAGGCGCTCCGCGAAGAAGTGCCGATGTACCCGCCTATCGCGATCCGTGAGTTGGTCGCCAACGCGCTCATCCACCAGGATCTGACTCTCTCGGGAACCAGCCCGATCATCGAGATCTTCACGGATCGCATGGAGATTTCCAATCCTGGTGTGCCGCTCATTGACACGCAGCGCTTTCTGGACATCACCCCACGTTCCCGCAACGAAGCTCTCGCCTCGCTCATGCGCCGGATGAACATCTGTGAGGAGCGCGGAACGGGCATTGATAAAACCATCCACCAGATCGAGGTTTTCCAGCTTCCCGCGCCGAACTTTGCCACGACCGATCACAGTACCGTAGTCACTCTGTACTCCCACCAGAGCTTCACGCAGATGGGGCGGCAGGATCGTGTTCGGGCCTGCTACCAACACGCTGGTCTCCGCTGGGTCTTCAACCAGCAGATGACCAATGCCTCCCTCCGGGAGCGCTTCGGCCTCCCCGAAGAGAGCTACACGCAGGTCTCCCGCATCCTGAAAGAAGCCCGTGAGGCGAATCTGATCAAGCCCTACGACCCGGATAACACGTCGAGTAAGTTCGCGCGATACGTGCCATACTGGGCCTGATAGAGCCTTCGAATCTTATGTAACGGGATGTGCGAAACCATGCTTCTGACTGACGTGGATTCAACTAAAAGTGATTTATTGTAACTTATAGTTATGATGACATGCCCTTTTTTATGTAACGAGATGTGCGTATTTACTGGGTTTGGG
>JANNDD010000477.1:0-14687 GCA_031387365.1 Armatimonas sp.
ACGCGGAAATCCTATACTTCCCGTATCACAATCTTGTGACCAGAGCTTCGTAGAGTGATGTGGCCGCGATCCCTTCGCCTTGCAAAAGCCCTAATGACAGTGTAACTCTTAAGATCGCTCCGGTGAGGGCAGGCGTGCCTCTTACCGGAGCGATCTTATTTCTTCATGGGGTATACTCTTAAACTGTCGGCGTCACTGGCGCAAAGGCAAGCTTTCCACAAAGCTTGCACGGGGAACGCCCCCGAGGGAGCGCCGATAGCAATCCTCTGTCCTGCCGTCCGCCTGGGCACTCGGGACAAACTTTCTCTTTTTGGAGGTTTACCCGACTATGCGTCGTGCTTTTACTCTGATTGAACTCCTGGTGGTGATCGCCATTATCGCGATTTTAGCCGCCATTCTCTTCCCTGTCTTTGCCCAGGCCCGTGAAAATGGACGAAAAGCAAGCTGCCTCTCCAACCAGAAGCAAATTGCAACGGGGATTCTC
The DNA here is from genome assembly GCA_031387365.1 of Armatimonas sp. GTDB lineage: Bacteria > Armatimonadota > Armatimonadia > Armatimonadales > Armatimonadaceae > Armatimonas. The sequence goes on from JANNDD010000477.1 coordinate 485, forward strand.
ATGTATACCCAAGACTACGACGAGATGCTCCTCATGGGCATGTGGGGAACGTCGGCGAGCGGGACGCTCTGCTCCTGGCCCGCGATGATCCAGCCGTATATCAAGAGCACTCAGGTCTTTCTTTGCCCGTCGGCTCCCCGCAATACCGGCATCACACCGGGCACGATTGCCGCGACCAACGGCTGTGGCATCGGGAACGGCTTTGTCACCAGCTACCTCTACAACTACTATCTGGGCGGCAATAACTCGGCGACGGGCGTTGCCACGAGCTCGCTTCCTGCAATGGATCGCCCTGCCGAGACCGTGATCCTCGCCGATGGCGCGTCCACGGCGCTGACAACGCTCTCGGATACCTGGCTGGAAAAGCGCGCGACAACAGCGGTCGCGGGGTTCCCCACCACTGCGAACCGTCTGCCCTATCTCTTGATCCACTCGGGCAGCAACCTCATGGCGAACGCCAACGACTACGGCGCACCACGAGCCCGCCACTCGGGTGTCACCACGGTCATGTGGGCCGATGGACACGTAAAGGCCCGCAAGCTCAGCGCGGACTTCTATCCCCCTGTCAATGACAATCGCTACCTGGCCCTCTGCACGCCTGTACTCACCGGAACCGGAATCGCGGCGGCTTCGTGTGCGCCGTGCTTATTGCCACAGCTCGGCTGCCAGTAGTAGCCACCCTCCCTCCCCTAGCCCCTCCCAACTCTACGGAGGCAAGTTGGGGGAGTAATTTATTATGAAATACTTTCCTCTTACACTTGTCTGCCTCCTACTAGCCGCTCCAATATTTGCAAAAATCGCCCCCCTTCGCAGCGAGGAACGAGCGATTGCCGGAGGGGGTAGCGGCGCTAAAGCCGCTGGGGAAGGCCAACCCGCTGGGCGGCTAATGACCTTTGCCCAGATCGAGCAGCGCCTTGCGATGTGGAAGCAAAAGTATCCGGAGCTGGTTGAGCTCTCCACGCTTCCGGGTAAGACGCGTGAAGGGCGCACGATTCCGCTGGTGCGCATCGGGAAGCCCGGTCAGCCGGAGCTGATGTGGCTCTCGGGGATTCATCCCCGTGAACAGCAGCCCGCCTACTGCACGCTGCGTTTTATTGAGGAGGAGCTGGCGGTGGGTTGGAAGAGCCAGCGCTGCCTCTGGTACGTGCCGATGTTCAATGTGGACGGCAAACTCTGGGAGGAGACACACAAAGACTGGCGCAAGAATCGCGTCTCCAATGCCGACGGCACGTTCGGAGTGGATCTGAACCGTAACTTCCCCGTTCGCTGGGGCGGTGGCCGCGAGATAGACTCCACCTGGAACGACTCGACGGCGCGGCCTGGTGCCGATATCTACGAAGGGCTCTCGGCGCTCTCGGAGCCAGAGAACCAGGCACTGGATCGCTTCTTTGCGGAACATCCCCACCTGCGGGCGTTTATGGACATCCACAGCCCACTGCGGGAGATTCTCTTTCCCGCGCACACTATCGAGCAAGACCACTCTCGCTACACCAAGATAGCCAAAGGAATGCAGCAGCGCCAGAAGGATGCTCCCTACCCGATCACCAAGAGCACACCCGGAAGCGAGCCCGCACCAGGCGTGCGCGGAGGGAACTCCGGGCTGACCTACTCCCACGCCTTTTATAGCTACGGTATCTACGGCTTTAACTTTGAGATCAGTATTCCTAGCAAGACCAAAGGGGTCGCAGGGCGCTACCCGCCCGAGCGCGAGATTGCCCAGGAGTACGAGACCAATGTGCGGGAGGCATGGCGCTTCTGGCTGGACACTGCCGGTGAGCTGCCGCTGGCCCAGAAAGGCAGCTTGGCCCCCAAGGGCAGTGGCACGACCGATAAGCCTATTGCGCCCGGCGCGGTTCTGGGCTGGACACCGCCGGAAATCCCTGGCACTTGGGCCTACGCCGTTCTCACTTCGCAAGACCCGGCGGTCGTGGTTCCGAGCGAGTACCGTGCGTTCCCTTTGAAAGCACCTTTCACGCTCCAGGTCATGCCCAGCGCCTAACCCGGCACATCGGTGCCTCTGACGCTACATCTCTGGGACAAAGAGCGGCGCCACAGCATCCATCCGTTTTGCCTGACGATTACCGGCGACCAAAAGAAGGAATAGCAAGTTCCCTACGCGAATGCTAAGCTATCTTTTGGCAGGAGTGTTGCAGTAACTTATCCCCTGACTAAAGCGCGGGGGCTTTGACAGTAACGAAAGGCAAACCTATCGTCCCGTCCATAGGGCAAGTTACATTGCCCCGTGTCTTAAACCAGGACAAGCCTGGTTAGAGACCACATCAGAAAAATCCTGATGCCGTCTGAATGTTTTATGAGCCAAAACGGTATGTTGGCTCAACTCCCTACATTCACTTGTAAAGGTAAATAAACCGTGTCCACCTGAAAGGTTTCGTGCCTTCATACCTGGCATTAGAGCCACTACGATACTCAGCAATGTATCAAAAAATCGGAAAGGTAAGGCAAAAAATAATTGAAAACTCAATCGCGGGAACTTCTATGCGGTTCCAGATTCCTCCCACGGCTAAAGCCGAGGGTTTCCTCGGAGGTAATTCCATGAAACGTTTTATTGTAGGAGCCACGCTGGCTCTTTTCACCGTGGGGGGTGTGCATGCGGGAAAGGCAACGGCAGGGATGCGCCTCGGTGCCCCGAGCTTTCGTTCGATGGGCTCCCTGACTTTCGGCCCTGAGGGTATTCTCTTTATCGCGGATACCAAGGCGGCTTCTATCGTGGCTGTCTCCACCGACGATACGAAGCCTGGCAAGGCCGCGTCGTCACTGAAGCTCGTCGGGCTGGAGAAGAAAATTGCGGGGCTGCTGGGCACGGAGCCCACGCAGATTCTGATTGAGGACATGGCGGTCAACCCCGTGTCGGGCAATATCTATTTGTCCGTCTCCCGTGGGCGCGGCCCGGAGGCGACTCCCGTGCTGGTTCGTGTCAAGGGCGAGAGTGAGATTGAGCTGGTCGCGCTGGAGAAAGTGCACTTCTCGCAGGTGGCACTCCCCGCAGCTCCGGCAGAGAGTACCACGGGACGAAGCAATCCCCGGCTGGAGTCCATCACGGATCTGGCGTTCCAAGACGGTCGCTTACTGGTTGCCGGACTCTCCAACGAGGAGTTCGCCGCCACCCTGCGCTCGATTCCGTTTCCCTTCAAAGACACAAGCAACCCGACGAGCGTCGAGATCTACCACGGAGCCCACGGGCGCTTTGAGACACGTGCGCCGATTCGGACGTTTGTCCCATTCATGATTGGGAAAGAGGCGCATGTATTGGCGGCCTACACCTGCACCCCCCTGGTCCAGTTTCCGCTGAGCGCGATCAAACCGGGGGCAAAGATCCAGGGGAAGACCATCGCGGAGCTAGGCAACCGCAACCGCCCACTGGACATTATTTCCTACCAAAAAGACGGTCGGGTGAACTTGCTCATGGCCAATAGTAGCCGGGGCGTGATGAAGATCGTCACCGATAATCTTGACAAAGCCGAGCCGATCACGGCGCCGGTTCCCGATAAAAAAGGGGTCGGCTACGAGACTCTAGCGGACTGGAAGAATGTGGATCAGCTCGATAAGCTGGACAATAAGACGGCGGTGGTTCTTCTGCGTGAGGAGAGCGGAGCCATGAGCCTCGAAACCCGTCCCCTGCCATGACCCCACGGGCAGGCCAGAGCATCACACTACGCTGGGTTCCCGGGCCGCATGGCTCGAACCGAGCATCGGTGGAGGTCTCTGGCCTGCCCCGTGCAGCACCCCTTAAAGTTTTCGCCGGGGAGCAGCGCGAGACCCCGATGGCGGGAACCTATCGGGTTCGCAATAACACAGGAATCTTCGAGCCGCGCTTCTCTCTAATGCCGGGCACGACGTACTACGCCATCAGCGGCACTGTCTCGGTAAGTTTCCGTCTGCCCGCACGCGGCCCGACGCCTCCCACCAGAGTTGTGCAAGTCTATCCCACGGCGGACAGGCTCCCTCTCAACCTGCTCAAGTTCTACCTGCACTTCTCCGCCCCCATGAGCCGCGGCGACTCGTATCGTCACATCCGGCTCTTAAAAGCGGGGGACACACCCGTCGAGCTGCCGTTTTTAGAGCTGGCCGAGGAGCTCTGGAACCCGGCGATGACCCGCTTAACCCTGCTCTTTGACCCCGGGCGTATCAAGCGGGGGGTGAAGCCTCTAGAAGATATTGGTGGTGCGCTGGAAGTGGGGAAGCGCTACACACTGGAGATTGGCTCGCGCTGGCAGGATGGGCAGGGGGCTCCTCTTGCCGCTCCCTTTCGCAAGACATTTCTAGTGAGTGTGGCGGATCGTACCGCGATTGAACCGTCGCGCTGGCGCATCGCATCGCCCAAGACGGGCTCCCATAGCCCACTGGTAGTCGTCTTTAACGAGCCACTCGATCATGCGCTTGCCCAGCGCCTTCTCAACGTGGAGGGCATGCAGGGCACCGTGGCGCTGGACGACCATGAGCGCCGCTGGTGCTTCACACCGGACAAGCCCTGGGGGCACCATCGCTATACCCTCCGTGTCTCACCGCTCCTGGAAGACCTCGCGGGCAACAATATCGGCAAGACCTTCGATGTGGATACCACGCGCCATCTCGCCCCGTTTCGGAGCGCACCTCTTCGTCTTCAGTTTACTCCTAGATAACCGCCCCCATGAACGGGGGCGTCATGTTGTCCTCGTGCCTCGGACACAAAGGCCGTTCCGGCCATACTCCGCATGGGCGGGACGCCCTTCGTGTCGCGAAGCGACAATAAGACAGGGTGCCCTCTGGGCGCGTGAATGGGGGCGATCACGCCAATCGGAGCGACAGTTAAATTATTAATAATATCAATATTATACTTGACATTATTAAAATATGCGATAGATTATCTCCATGAATCCAAGCCCACAGCAGTGCCCCGTCTGTGACGGAGCACTTCGTGTCTCAGAGCTGAGCTGTAGCACCTGCCGTACACGGCTCTGTGGAGAGTTCCCGCCGCCGCCGCTGGCACGCCTGCCCACTGAGCACCAGCGCTTTATCGAAACCTTTGTCCGCTGCCGAGGCGTCATCCGTGATGTCGAGCGGATGCTCAGCCTCTCCTATCCCACCGTCCGTGCCCGCCTTGATGCTGCCGTCAATGCACTCGACGCGGCACTGACACAAGAAACAGAAGCACTCCCGGAAAACCCCCGTCGCCGCGCTATTTTGCGGCAAGTTGAAGACGGCACTCTCCCCGCCACGCAAGCCGCACAGCTCCTGGCAGATCTCTAAAAAAGAAAGAATATCACCATGTCCAAAGACGAGAATCTTAAGATTTTGCAGCTCTTGCAGGAAGGCAAGATCACCGCTGATGAAGCCTCGCAGCTTCTGGCGGCAATGGAAAAGCCCGCCCCCGAAGCGCCCACTCCCCCACCACCAACACTGGCGCCCCCCGGCTACCCTCTGGGTACGGGGGCGGGGGGAGCTGACGATGACTTTGAGACGGAGACACTAACACGGGCACGCGCAAAGATCGCAGCGGCACGTGAGAAAGTGGCGGGCATTGACCAGCAGTTCGCCGCCGCGGAAGAGCAGATCGAAGAAGCCAAGAAATCCCACGATCCGATTGGTGCACTCAACCAGGCACTCAAAGGACTCCCTGGGGCCAAGAGCATCGCCGGATCCTTCCGAGACTTTGACGCCGGACGCTTTGCTTCCAATGCCGCCAAACAAGCACGTAAGATCGGTAAGCAAGTCAGCGACTCCATTGGCAGTATTGATATCAACCTGTCGAATATCACCCAAGGTTTCCAAGGGGAGCCCACACTGGAGCAGGCCTATGAGGTCACCCTGGATGTCGCAAAAGGCGGGACACTACGAGTAAAAAACCCCTTCGGCGATATCTCCGTCCAGGGCGGCGACTTCCCCGAGGTACGTGCTGCCGGCACACTACGCATCTGGGCCACCACGCCCGATGAAGCACAGACCACCGTGGACGCCATCCAGGTAACCGCTGAGGCGACCGAAGGCGGCGGGATGATCCAGGCAACGGGCACGGTCAAGGTGCGCCGCATCGAGCTGAACCTCAAGGTCTTTGTCCCTGCAGACGGAGTAAAAGTCTCCCTGATCTCACCCTCGGGAGATCTTTCGGTACGCGGGATCAAGGCCACCGCTGTCACCGCAACCCAGTCCGGGGATATCCATCTGGCGGAGATTGTTGGGGATGTGGCGGCAGAAACAACCTCCGGTGATATTTACATTGAGGGTGTGCTAGGAGCCATTGGTGCACACACTGCCTCCGGAGACATTCAAGCGATCCGACTCGATGGTGCCAGCTTTAAGGCAGAGAGCCAGAGCGGTGATATCAGCCTCACCGAGGCCATGCTTCCAAGTGTCACCCTCGCCGTGGTTTCCGGCGATAGCACCCTGAAGGGGGTCACGGGGAAGCGGCTGAACCTGCGAACGGTCTCGGGGGATGCCAGCGTACAGGAGTGCGACTTTGACGAGGAGCTAAGTGTGGATGCCGTCTCAGGTACTCTCAGCGTCGCCCCCAAGTCTTCCCTCACAAAAGGCAAGCTGATTATCTCCACAGTCAGCGGGGATATTGTCCTCACGCTCCCTTACAAGACCAACGCCGTCCTCGAAGCCCGCACCCGCAACGGAGAGCTCCGAGGCAAGGTACGCGGCAGCGATGGCCAGCCCCACGACCTGCGCAGCTCGGGTATGGCGGTTGTCAGTGAGTCCATCGGGGAAGGAACGGGCGCAATGCTGGTTCTCTCGTCCGTGAGTGGTGATTTGAAGATCGAGCAGAACGAGGGCTAAGCGCGAAAAAACTATTTCCCCTATCCTGTTATTTCGGCGGTGCGGTGCTTTCTCTCCTGAGCCAAGAATCTCTCTTAGAACCCTCAGGAGAAAAATCATGGCTCTCTTTCGTCCCTTACACATCGGGCTGGCCACCAGCGCCGCCTTTCTGGCAAGCACTGCCTTCGCACAGTCGACAGGTAAGCTTCTGTTTGACCTAAGTAACTTTTCCAACCAGAGCACAGCCAACCTGAGTGCCTCCAGTGGCCTGCTCTCGAACCTGACTTTTCAGACCTACGACGGCAACCAGATGCAGACCGTTAAGGGCGGAGCGGGTCTGCTCAAGACACAGTACGCCCAGGGCAGCCAGGCAGCGTTTGATCTAAGTCGCAATGACTGGTTCTACACGCTCTGTGTGGAGCCCACTGCCTGGCTTATCAACGGTGCCACCAGCGAGATCAGCACCACAAAAGACTGGCAGCAGCCCTGGAAGACGCCCTCCGACCCCAAAGCGGGTGATTCCCTGGCGCTTCTTTACCATAACTTTGGCAACCGCACTCCCGCCTTCGCGGGTAGCCCGCTTGTGGCCAATACCGTGGGGGAGCAAGTGGGACTCCAGGTAGCCTTCTGGGAGATCGTCAACGACTTTGACAGCACCAAGACTGACTTCGGGCTGGACTTAAGCAAAGGGCTTTTCAACTTCAAGTTCGCCTACGCCGATGGCTCCACAAACCGCCAGGAGATTGTAGATAACGCCGGTCGCTACCTAACCTATGCCAAAGACACCCTCCAGAGCGGCAAGGATATCAGCGTCTACCAAGCCCAGTTCTTTCATGTGGAGAACACCGTCAACTCCCATGGAAACCGACAAGGTCAGGATGTGGTGGGGGGTCAGAGCCTCCCTGAGCCAGGCACTCTTGCCTTTGCTCTGCTTGGTCTGCTGCCGCTTGCTACCCGCTACCGGAAGAAATAGACTTAAGCGAGCGCGGCTTCGACCCCGGCGGCGAGCGCTTTTGCCATGCGCTCCTGGCCGACTTCGGAGAGCAGAAATGCCTCGTCTTTGGCGTTGCTCAGAACACACATCTCCACCAGCACCACCGGCACTTGCGACCAGATCGAGCCAGTGAGGGCGCCCTGCTTGCTCCCTACCGCCGTTCGGATATCCGACAGACAGCCATTGTCGCGCAGTGCGCCTTTGAGCCCGGCGGCCAGCGCGGCGTGGAACTTTGGGGCGCACTGCTTGCAGGCGGTAATAATCTCCGCACTCGGCCCGCGCTTTCCGGTTGAGTCGGTGCCTTGACGATCCGGAAAGTAGGTCCAGAAACCTGTCCCCCCCTCCGAGTCGCAGTGCAGCCGTACTAGTAGGTTTGCCTGGAATGTATTGGCAATTTCCGCGCGCTTACGGTTCTTAACAAACTCTTTCTCGCTCGACTTGGTGAGTTTCACCTCGTGCCCAGCAGCTTTGAGCAGAACCTCTAGCCGCTTTGCCACCAGCCAGGCAGCACGTATCTCCGTGAGTTTCTTACCTCTCGCCCCCTCCCCCACTTCGGAGGGATGCCCTGGATCAATACAGATTTTCATGTAGTGCCTGCTTAAGTGCCCGTGCCGCGATGCCACGGTGGCTGCGGGCATGTTTTTCTTCGGCGCTGAGCTCGCCTACGGTCTGAGTGTAGCTTGGAGGAACGAGAAAGATCGGGTCGTAGCCAAAGCCGTTGGTGCCACGCGGCTCACCTGCGATGCGCCCCTCAAAGGTACCTTCAGACTCCGCGAGCACAGTGCCATTGGGAGTGATGAGGCTCAGAACACAGACATAGCGAGCGCTGCGCTCGGCGTCTACTTTGCCTTCGAGCCTTGCCAGTACGGTGGGAATCCAGTTCTCCTCGCTCACCCAGCGCGCGGAGCTCACGCCCGGTGCACCGCCGAGCGCATCAATGCAGATGCCACTGTCATCGGCCAGCGCGGGAAGCCCCGTGTGCTGCGCGGCGGAGAGTGCCTTGATGCGAGCGTTTTCCAAAAATGTCGCGCCGGTTTCTTCCGGGTCTGGCGCATCGCCCGGGAGCGGCAAAAGCTCAAGGCCGGGGAGAAGCTGCTGCATCTCCTCAACCTTGTGGGCGTTTCGTGTCGCCAGAATGATTTGCATAAACTTAGTTTATCGCGTCATCCCGCCGATCAGAACGGCGGGACTAGAGAGCGCTACGCGCTACAAAGGGCGTGCCGCCCCTAACCGAGTAAGCTCAGTATGGCCGGAACGGCCTTCGCAGCCGCAGGCTCTCCAGCACCGCCGTTCTGATCGGCGGTGCTTCTATTTCTTCGGGTTCAGCACCTCATCAATCAGCTTCCAGGAATCCGTGATATGGAGCTGGGTTGCCCGATCCGCTGACTTGCCCTTAGCAGCAGCTAGGAGGGCCAGGATATCGGTGAGGGCGCTACGAACGTGCAGCTTGGCCTCGCCAGAGAGCGGACCGGAGTTGGCATTGCGGCGTCCTCCTGGTGCTCCGCCTACAGGAGAAACAAGGGCGACAGGCGGGTCGAGCTTACCAACCAAGGCATCTATGTAGGCCCGCTGGAGATTGCGGCGGTAGAGATCGGTCATGATTTTAGGCTGAGTCAGCTCGCTGAAGATACCGCGCTTCAGATCGTTCAGAAACTCACCAACCGGATAGGCAGCCGCAGGAGCCGTCGCTTCAAACTCGACTAAGCGGTTGAGGCGGCTGTCGCTAAGCAGCCCCCCAATGATACCGCGCTGTTCCCCGAGCACGCGGCTCACGATCCCTGTTGCCGTTGCCTTGCCGGTAATCTCAGGGTGTACCAACAAAGGATGTGTCGTAAAAACCAAGTCGTTAAAGAGCTGGACGGCTGCCTTCTGCCGTGCTTTGGCCACCGGGGTATAGTTCGGGTTGCTACTCTGCCCGACATGGTACTCAGTCTCGGTGACGCCGCCGACAATAGTCAGAACATGGCTTAGCTCTAGAGAGCGCTGTCCTAAAACCTCGCTGTACATCTTTCCCAGCTCGGAGAAATCCTCGCCAGACTTAAGGACAGCGGACGAGAGCCAGCCCAGCGTGCGCTCCAGGTTCTTCATGCCCAGCCGGGTTGCCTCAACTCCATCGGCGCTCAGGTCCTCGGTCTGACGGCCGGGATCGTCGCCCGACGGATTGCCAAATCGCAGCATCGGGTTGCTGAGCTGACGGTTCGCAATTGCATTGAGAAAGGGCTTCTCGGCCTCAGGAGTACTTGCCGGAAAAACGGAGTAGCCCCACTCCACGGCAAAGTGATCGTAGGCCCCGATCTTAGGCATGAGCTGCGTGACTTTATCCTCGGGCTGCGCGACATAGTTGTTGCGCGCATAGTCCATGATCGAGGGAGTCGTGCCCCACTGCGCCGTCCACTTTGGGTCGCGCAGCAGCTTGATCGGCACAGATGAGCTAGACTTCATATTATGCGGAAAGCCCAGCGTGTGCCCAACCTCATGCGTTACCACGTAGGCCAGTAGGTCGCCTGTCAGCTCCTCCGGAAATGGTAGCTTACGGGCACGAGGATCAGAGTGGCTGGCCTGCACAAAGTACCAGTTCTGAACCAGGCTAAGAATATTGTGGAAGATCTTGGGGCTTCCGTTGAGAATCTCACCGGTGCGTGGATCGGAGAGATGCGGGCCGTAGGCGTTCTCTATCCCAGATGGTAACCAACGCACGATTGTATAACGGATATCCTCATCGTCGAACTCCGGGTCTTCGTCCTTGGTGGGAATATCCCGGCAGACGACGGCATTTTTGAAGCCCGCTTTCTCAAAAGCGGCATTCCACTGCTCAATCCCCTTCTTGATATAGGGCTTCCACTTAGTGGGAATCTCCGAGCCCATGTAGTAGGTAATCGGCTTGACCGGCTCAGAGAGCGCTGCGCTCGGGTCTTTCTTCTCTAAGCGCCAGCGGTCAATGATTGTCACGTCTTTGGCTTTGTTCTCGGTCCCGCCCAGCTCCTGGTAGCTTGTGGCAAACCAGCCGACGCGGCTATCAAAGAGGCGCGGCATCATCGGCTTCTCGGGCAGCAACACAATATTATGGTTGATAACCACGGTATCTGCGCCCGCTCCTCCTCCTCCTCCGGGAGGTCCAAACGGGCTAGGAGGAGCGCCACCGGCACGCGTTCCCGTCACTTTCACGAGAACATTCTGCGGGAAGGACTTCATGCTCTCCACGAAGCTGCGGCTGGCATCGAAGCTCGCGCCAAAGAGGCTGGAGTAGATCAGCGGGGACGCATCAATAACCATCGCCTCACCGTCGCCGTAGGCCGCGACACTGTAGACTCCCAGGATCGGCTCGATATTGCCTTTCTCCAGAGCACGTTTCACGTCGCCGTGGTTCTCGTTGGCACGGATACGGTAGCTCACGCTGCGCATCAGCACTTTATCGCCGCGCTTCTCGAAGCGAATCACCCGGTCTTGTACTTCTGTCTGGCCAAAGCCATAGAACGCCGACGAGCGCTCGGTGGTGGTAACCCACATGACTTCTTTGCCAAGAACGGCCTTGGGGATCTCGAAGTAGTACTTCTCATCCACTTGGTGGGTCTTGAAAAGCCCCGTGAGATCTGACTTCGCCTCTTTGGTGATGACCTCGGCATAGGGCTTGGGTTTCCCCGCGGCAGAGGGCGCGGCTGCGCCCGGCGGGGGACCTCCCTGGGGCCTAGCTCCTGCAGGTGGGGTAGGCGGTTGTTGTGCCAAGGCAGCGGCAGGCAAGATCAGTGCAAGCGCCGCAGTAGCGGCGAAAAAACGATGAGACACGATTGTTCAGGCTCCTCGAAAACAGTTAAGATCGGGCACGGCCAGAGCCGCTCCCGCTATTATAATCGCTAAACATGAAAAATTAATACACGTCGTAGTTTTTCAGACTTGTCTTATTCCCTCTCTTATGCCTCTCTCTTACGAAAACCTCCGAAAATCTCTTGACTTTTTTGTGACACTCGGTATAATTTCCGTTGGCACTCTAAAGCCAAGACTGCTAATTTTGGCGTGAAAGAACAACGCATGACAATTCGACCCCTAGGTGACAAAGTCGTGGTTAAACCGTCTGAGTCCGATGAGAAATCGGCGGGCGGTATCTACCTCCCCGACACGGCAAAGACCAAGCCGACTGAAGGCACTGTAATCGCGGCAGGCAATGGCCGCATTCTCGACAGCGGAGAGCGCAACGCCCTCAGCGTCAAAGTCGGTGATACCGTTATCTATAGTAAGTACGGCGGCACCGAGTTCAAGCTCAACAATGAGACCGTGATCATCCTCGACGAGGACCAGATCTACGCAATTAAGGGATAAGACACTATGGCAAGTAAAGAACTGCTTTTTGATGAGGCGGCACGTCGCGCACTTGAGCGTGGGGCCAATGCGGTCGCCAATGCGGTGAAGGTGACCCTCGGGCCTCGTGGCCGAAATGTGGTCATTGAGAAGAAGTGGGGCTCCCCCACGATCACCAAAGACGGCGTCACGGTCGCCAAAGAGATCGAGCTGGAAGACAAGTTCGAGAACATGGGCGCTCAGCTCGTGAAAGAAGTCGCCAGCAAGACCAATGACATCGCTGGTGACGGCACCACGACGGCAACCGTTCTGGCCCAGGCCATCGTCAACGAGGGTCTGCGCTACGTCGCCGCCGGTGGCGCTCCGCTGTCCGTGAAAAAGGGCATTGACAAGGCCGTGGAAGTGGCTGTCGCCGCGCTCAAGGCGAATGCGATCCCCGTTGATGGCGAGATGGTCGCGCAAGTCGCCGCGATCTCCGGCAACAACGACAAAGAGATCGGTGAGATCATCGCCGACGCACTAGACAAAGTGGGCAAAGACGGCGTGATCACGGTCGAAGAGTCCCGTGGCCGCGAGACGACACTCGAAGTGGTCGAGGGAATGCAGTTCGACAAGGGCTACGTCTCCCCGTACTTCGTCACCGACACCGAGCGCATGGAAGGCATCTTCGAGAACGCGTTTATTCTCTTCTATGAGAAGAAAGTCAGCTCGGCTGCCGATCTGGTGCCTATTCTTGAGCAAGTGATGCAGACCCGCCGCCCGCTGCTCATCATCGCCGAAGACCTCGACGGTGATGCGCTGGCAACCATGGTGGTCAATAAGATCCGTGGCATCCTGAATGTCGCCGCCGTGAAGGCTCCCGGTTTCGGGGACCGTCGCAAGGCCATGATGGAGGATCTCGCGATCCTCACCGGTGGTAAGTTCATCACCGAGGATCTGGGCATCAAGCTGGAGAGCGCAACGCTCGACATGCTGGGTCAGGCCAAGAAAGTGGTCATCACCAAGGACAACACCACGATTGTCGAAGGCAGTGGCGACTCCGATGCGGTCAAGGGCCGTATCAACCAGATCCGCAAGCAGATCGAGAACACCGACTCCAGCTACGACAAAGAGAAGCTTCAGGAGCGTCTCGCGAAGCTGGCTGGTGGCGTGGCTGTCATCCAAGTGGGCGCCTCGACCGAGACCGAGCTCAAAGAGAAGAAGCACCGCTACGAGGACGCTCTCTCCGCCACCCGCGCTGCGGTGGAAGAGGGTATCGTCGCCGGGGGTGGTGTCGCCTTCATCAATATCCTCTCCGACCTCGACAATGTCGCGGTGGACGATAAAGATGAGCAGGTCGGTGTGGACATTGTCCGCAAGGCCCTGGAGTCGCCTCTGCGCACCATCGCGGCCAACGCCGGGCTGGAAGGCTCCGTGGTGGTCAATAAGGTCAAGAGTCTTGCCAAGGGCCATGGCTTCAACGCCCTGACCGAGGAGTACGGCGACATGATCGGCTTTGGCGTGATTGATCCCGTGAAGGTCAGCCGCTACGCCCTGGCCAATGCGGCCTCTATCGCCAGCATGATCCTCACCACCGAGTCGCTTGTGGCCGAGAAGCCTGAGCCTCCGGCTGCCGGTGGCGGCGATCACCACCACGATCACTAGGGAAGCCCCCTAGCCCCCGTCCAACGGGGGAACCGATAGGAAACGCCCCGTGTCCAAGCCAATGGACACGGGGCGTTTTATATTTTAGCCCATCCCGTTAATGGTGCCCGTGGTGTGCGCCGCGTGACGCAGCGAGCTTCTCCGTGTCCCGGCGGCGCTGGCGCATGGTCTGGATCGGGCGCTGGTCTGCACAGATAGTCTGGACGCGGTAGCCTGCGCCCTCTAAGGCTTTCACAACCTGCGGGACATACTCAAACTCCAGCAGATCCGCCCAGCGCTCGTCAGATGTCCCGTCACCGGAGCCTTCACAGGTGTCGAAACCGATGATGCGCTTGACGGCAGGGTAGACAAAGACCTTGGGACCGTAGGTGACACACCACTCCACGACGATGCGATCCATCCCGATGGGTGCGGGGAGCGTCTTCCACTCCCGCATCCGCCAGAGAGCCTTCTCGGAGTCGAAGACCGGTTTGTTGGTGAGTGCCTTATGCATTATAGGAGCAGCTCCAAGGGATT
>JANNDD010000510.1:0-2190 GCA_031387365.1 Armatimonas sp.
CGAAAACAACCCCGCCGGGCCGCGCTTCGCGAGCTTCGATGCGTTCCTAAAGACCATCGCCAGCGCTGAGACGCCGTTTTGTTTCTGGTTTGGTAGCCTCAACCCACACCGTGTCTATGAGACCGGGATTGGTCGCAAGCGAGGCAAGAAGCTCGAAAATGTTGTGGTTCCCCCGTTTCTTCCGGACACGCCCGAAGTGCGCTCGGACTTGCTGGACTACCACAGCGAGATCGAGGACTTTGACGGTGAGCTCGGTGGCCTATTGGCCTTGCTAGAGCGCACGGGGCGGGCGCAGAACACGCTGGTGGTGGTGACGAGCGACAACGGCTTCCCGTTTCCACATGGCAAGACCAACCTCTACGATGCGGGGGCGCGGATGCCACTGGCGATCCGCTGGCCCGGGCGCATTAAGCCCGGTCAGAAGCGCAGGGAGCTCGTCAGCCACACCGACGTCGCCCCGACGTTTCTAGAAGCCGCCGGAGTGCCTCTTCCTCAGGAAATCACCGGCCAAAGCCTCTTGCCACTGCTGATCTCCGGGAAGAAGCAAAAGCGTGATGTGGTTTATTTTGCCCGGGAGCGCCATGTCGCAGCGGCACGGGCTGGAAATCTCGGCTACCCTGCCCGCGCCATCCGCACCCAGGACTTTCTCTATATCCGCAACCTCGCCCCAGAGCGCTGGCCCGCAGGCGACCCGCCGCTCTACTCGGATATTGACCAGGCAAACTCCATCAACGGCTCGCCTAGCAAGCAGGCCGTGGTCGAGAGTACCGACCCGCGCTTTGCCGCGTGGGCAACCACCAAGCGCCCCGACGACGAGCTCTACGACCTCAAGACCGACCCGCACCAGCTGACGAATCTTGCGACAAGTCCGAAGCACGCCAAGACACTCGCCCGCCTGCGCACCCAGCTCGACGAGACCCTCAAGAAAACTGGCGACCCGCGGGTCTCGGGAAAAGACGACTTCGACCGCTACCCGAGCGCTTCGGGGTCTGGAAAGTAGATTATGCGATACGAAAAACCCGCTTTTGCCGAGGGAATCCCCGGCGCTCTTGTGCTCTGTGGCCCCGGCCCCGCTACCCCAGAGGCATTTTTGACGTTCACGCGCCTGGCAAAGCCGCTGGAGGGAAAGTTTGTCGCCGTGAAAGACAAAGCCCCCGACCCGCGCGAGCTTGCGGAGGCCACTGGGGTCTGGTGGGAGTTTTGGGAGCCGCCCAAGGGGAGAGTGCTTGATGCCCTCAAAGCCGCGCAAGCCCGAGGCGCTACCCTCGGGGGGAACTTCGCCTTCACCCAGACTGCCCTCAAAGACGGTCTCCTCCCCGACGCTAACACCACGATCCGCTACGAGATTCCCGAGGGCGCGGCGATTGCGATTACAGGCAGGGAGATTCAGCTTTTAGGTGCGGTGCCCGTGACGATCCGCCTCGCCGCCACACGCTTTGCCCCTGAGGAGCGCATCACGCTTGGGGGCCGCAAGCGCCTCGCGGATCTCACAGCTCTACGCCGCTGGAGTCGCCAGCGGAGCGAGCTCGCTTTTCCCCCCAAGAAGCTGGCCACGCCAAACGTGCCGTCGGGGACTCTGGTGATTATCGGCGGCGGTGGGATGCCCCAGGGGCTCACCCAGCACTTTGTCGAGCTGGCAGGCGGCCCAGAGAAAGCCGTGATCGCCGTGATTCCTATCTCTATGCCCGATCCGCTCCCGCCCAAAGACGGCATGTCAGAGGCACTGCGTCGCGCCGGAGCCAAAGAAGTGGTTGAGATCACGGGCCGCACCCCTGAGGCCGTGGACAAGCCCGAGGTGCTAGAATTACTCAAGCGTGCCACGGGAGTCTGGTTTGGTGGCGGGCGGCAGTGGCGCTTTGTGGATGCCTATGAGAACACCAAGGCCGCCAAGCTGATGCACGAGGTCTTAAAACGCGGCGGCGTGATCGGGGGTAGCAGCGCGGGCGCGTCCATTCAGGGCGAGTACATGGCCCGTGGCAACCCTCTCGGCCCCGAGGAGATCATCGCACCCGGCTACGAGCGCGGCCTGGGCTTTCTCCCCGGCATGGCCATTGACCAGCACTTCACCCAGCGGAATCGTTTTAAGGACATGGAGCTGCTGATCAAGACCTATCCGCAATTATTAGGTGTTGGCATAGACGAAGCCACGGCTCTGATCGTCCAAGGCTCCATCGCCGAGATCACGGGCCG
>JANNDD010000530.1:0-8493 GCA_031387365.1 Armatimonas sp.
CGCAGTGCAGCGAAGAGCTGATGGGCATCAATGGAACGAAGCGGGAACACACGGACATTGCTTTTCTGCGGCAGTGCCGTGAGCGCGATAAGAGCGGCGAAGAGAATCATAGGGTGCCTCCGGGGGAATTATAGCAGGAAAAAGCGAGAGCCAGCGCGAAACTGTTAGCCATGGAAACAATGGACTTGGCAGGCAAAGTGGCGCTGGTGACGGGCTCCGGGCGCGGGCTGGGGCACACGATGGCGACGCGGCTGGCGGCGCGCGGCGCGATTGTGGCGATTCATGACATCTCCCACGAGGCTCCCGCAGAGTTTGGCGAGCACGCCGACTTAGCTGCCTCGGCGGTGGCGGCGGGCGCGAAGCTCGGGGTGGTAGGCGATGTCTCCAGTGAGAGCGATGTGGCGCGCTTTATCGGCGAGATCGAGGCGGCACTGGGGCCGATTGAGATTCTGGTGAACGCGGCGGGCGGCGATATTGCGGCGGCGGGGGGAAAGCCCAAACCCAATGATGCGCTGGGAGTGAAGCTGGTGGACATGCACGCCATGCTCAACCGCAATCTTATCGGGACGATCCTGCTCTGCCAAGCCGTGGGGGGGAAAATGGCCGAGCGCAAGAGCGGCTCAATTGTCAATATCGCCTCCAGTGCGGCGCATATTGGCCGCGACGATGGCGTGATCTATGCCGTCGCAAAGGCGGGGATTGTAGAGTACACGCGCTGCCTGGCCTACCAGCTTCGGCCACACGCCGTCCGAGTGAATGCCGTCAGCCCCGGCCCCACTCGCACGGCACGCTTCGACGCCACACGCCCTCTCGATCCGGCCATGACCGTCACCGAGGGGACGCTGGATCGCTACGGCCTCCCCGAGGAAGTCGCCGATGGCGTGATCTTCCTTTGCTCTCCTGCAGCGCGCTTTATCTCCGGGCAAGTACTACGCGTGGACGGTGGCCTGCAGCTCTTTGCGGCATAAATTTCCCGAAGCCCTTTGGCTAGCTAGCGCCAGCCAAAGGGAACATCGCTCACCGAGTTCGTGGTGATGCGTGTCTGGCCCGTTCCATCGGGGTTCATGCTGTAGAGCTCACTGTTGCCATCGCGCATACTAGCAAAGAGGAGCTTGGAGCCGTCGGGCGACCAGTTGATGGCAAAATCATCGGCGGAGTTATTAGTGAGCCGCCGCTGGTTCGTGCCATCACTGTTGACCAGAAAAACCTCCTTCGTGCCCGAGGGGCTAGAGACAAAGGCAAGCTGGCTGCTGTAATGGCATCGCTGGTGAGCCGCGTCTTGCTCTGATCCGGCGACCAGCGCGGCTCGTTGTCCACGGCGGGAAACGACGAAGACCATGCATACGAACCGACTTGGAAAGGGTTCCCTCAATTCCTGAACGGGCTTTGTAACGCTCCGCGAATTCCTTGGTTTTCTGATATAAACGACGCTCGTGAAGTGCCTCATGCTCCCCTTGAGGATGAAGGTAGAGACTTCGCCCCGTCTTCACGCAACGAGTGCACTGAGAGCGCGACTCACAACTCTGGCAATCGGAAAGGGCAAACTTAATGCAGAAGAACCAGCTTCCACGCGCATTTTTGACACGGCGGAACAGCACACTTTCTTTGCCCAAAGGGCACATTACCTTTTGTTTGTCCCAGTTCACTGCAAAGGCATTAATTTCAAAGCCTTCAGCCGCAATTCCCTGACAGCTTCCATCACAAGCAACGGGCCCTAAAAGCTGCGTGCCATACTTCTGCTGGCCCGTCACCAGATGGCTTCGACTCCTTCGTATATCCCTTCTTTGCCAGCATAGGCATCTTGTCGCCAGAACTGCTGAACCCAGACTTGACACCAGTTTGGTACCTCGTCTGCCAAGACATTGCGAGCATGACGAAGTGTTTCCCCAATGGTCTCCACCTGGCTCATTGCCCGGACACTGGCAAGCACATGCGTACTGTCGGTTCGTTGTCTGCCACGCACCTTGAGCATTCTTCCTTCACTAAAACGGGTCAGCATGGCCTCAACAAGTCAGTTCTCTGCTTTGTGCTCGACAAGGCGCTTTCGAAACTCACGGAGCACGGAAGCGTCAAATCCTTCCTCTTCCAATTCAAGCGAAAGTGCGTATTTCCAGTCAATACGTCCTCTGACGGCATCTGCTGCTTGGCGATCTGAGAGATTCTCAATGAGCTGAAACGGGGTCACGAGCATGAGCCTCCACGGGGCTAATGCGGGTTGTCCCCGCTTGGGGAGAAGGTCAGCAAACTGCTCGTCCTTGAGGAAAACCTCGAAAGTGTCTCTCATTTTGATGTAGATATTATTATTCTTGAAAGTGGCTTTTGCGACGCGCTGTGTCTGTTCTGGGACGGGGGGGTAGCTCCGATGATTTGAGAGACATGGTTGGACTCCGAGGTTAGATTTCCTCGATTTTGCCGCTGCTCTGAGCCGCCCGGCGAATTCGCCAGCAGTATCATGTTATGAGTACTACTAAACCAGTGGAAAAAGCTCGCCCATAATCAGCTCCCCGGTCGTCAGGCCCAGTGGATCGGTGACCACGTGGCCACGTCCGCTGTAGGTTGTGGTGGTTTCCATAAAGATCACGATGTGCGCCACACGCGGGTCATCGGTGAAGTTGGGGGTTGCCATATGAGCGCAGCGGCCATGATGAAATGTGCAGTCGCCCGCTTTGAGCGGGACGGTCACACGTGGAAACCAGACAAACTCCGGCTCGATCTGAAAGAGGCTACGTGGATCACCGAGGTTCTGGGCAGGTAGATCGGTGTGCTTGAACGAGCCCGGCAAAAACGTCATGCAGCCTTTTTCGGCGGGAACATCGCAGAGGGCGATCCAGGCTGAGATGGGATTGGGCGAGGTTGCATGCGGCCAGTAGGGCTGATCTTGATGAAACTCCGTGGCGGCATTGTTGTGCGGCTGCTTGATCAAAATCTGATCGTGCCAGAGCCGCAGCGCGGTGCCGTTGAGCGTTCTCGCCGCCGCTGCCAGGCTCGGGTGCAGGGTTAGGGCACGCATCGCGCTGTCATGTGTCCAGACATTCACATGCTGATCAAAGACCGGGCGATTGGAGAGGGGCGGGTTGCGGCGGGTATAGTCGAGGGCGGCTTCGTAGAAATGCGCGGCCTCGCTCGGGGAGATCACACTAGGGATGTGCACAAAGCCCTCGGTGCGAAACGCGGCAATCTGCTCGTCGGTGACAGTAACCATACGGCCATTGTACGCGATAAAATAGACCTATGCCTACCTACACCTACCGCTGCGATGACCCCTGTGAGACCTGTGGCGGTACTCAGGAAGTGTTTCAGCGCATGTCCGATGCGCCCCTGACCCAGTGCCAGGAGTGCGATAAAGCCCTCCGCCGCGTCGTCAGCTTGCCCCTACGCGCCGTGGTGAACTCCGGTAACCTTTCCGACAGCAATATCGAGGCCAAGGGCTTCACCAAGTACGTCAGAGCGGGCAAGGGCCGCTACGAAAAAGTCGCGGGGTCGGCGGAAGCGCCCAGCACGCTCGACGGCAACAACACTGCCGATGGGCTCTAGCGCACCAGCTCCCAGGCAATGTGCGAAAGCTCGGGGGCGATGAGTTTTTCCCAGGCCAGCACGACGGCTTTGGTAGAGCCCGGTGTGGAGAAGACCGCCATGCCTTTGTAGGTACCCGCCACGGCGCGGGAGAGTATCGCCGCCGCGCCCACCTGCTCCCAGGAGAGCATTCGAAACAGCTCCCCAAAGCCGGGGAGCGTTTTCTCTAGTTTTGCAGCCAGCGCGTCGTAGGTCGTGTCGCGCTGTGAAATTCCCGTCCCCCCGTTAAAGAGAAGCACCTGCACCCCTACCGCAAGCGCCTCGTCGAGGGCGGCGCCCACTTGCTTGGGTTCGTCTTTGATGATCTGGTAGAGAGCGAGCCGGTGCCCGGCGTTGGCCAGCTCGCGCTTCAGAAACTGCCCATTGAGATCATCGGCTTCGGTGCGGGTATCACTGACTGTCACAATGCCGACCATCACAGGGCCACGCTCGGCGGATTTTTGTTGGTGTTGCTCACGGCTCATCAAAAACTAGAGTACCCGAATCCGCCACCTAGGGGAGGGAAGAGTGCCGTAAATCCTCTACACTGCTCCCAGGAGACAGGCAATGATAATCGAAGTTCTCGCGCTGATTGTTCTTGGACAGAGCGGTGGGGTGGACATGATGACCCAATCAGCCCTTGTGGGTGCCTTGCGAGAGGTTCGCAGCAGTGCCCAGTTTTATGAAAGCGCTGCCCAGCGGCAGGGAAAGGCATTCCCTTTTGCAGATCTTGCCCGCACGGAACGCCGCCACGAGCGGTTGCTTCTGGGACTTCTCAAGACTTATCAGGTGGCGGTGCCGGAGCCACCAAAGCCTATCTCCGTGCCCAAGACACTGACGGCGACACTGAAAATTGGGGTTGGCTTGGAGAAACATGCGATCAGTGAGTACAGCCATTTTCTAGGCTATGTCAAACCCCAGGACATCAACGATATCTTCACCATCATCAAAGTCACCGCACGTGATCTCCACTTGCCCACTCTCCAGAAGAAACTCGGCCCGGAGGGATCACCCAAGCTCACGCCCACACAAGTACGCCAGATACGCGATAAAGTCAACAAGCGCAGGTAACCAGCCCCCACGTGGCGAATAGCCCTGCATGAAAACAAGCGACTACACCTTCCTCACCGACGAGCAAGTGGAACAGTTTCTCACTCGGGGCTTTGTGGTAATCAAAAATGCGTTCTCGCGTGAGCAAGCTGCGCACTGGAGCCGTGATCTCTGGACACGCCTTGACTACGACCCTGGCGATACGTCCACGTGGACGCAGCATCGCATTCACATGCCGACCCTCAATCTCCTCGATGTTCGGGAGTTTGCGCCTCGGGCTTTTGGCGCGATCTGTGAGCTTTGCGGCGGCGAGGAGCGGCTCACTAGTGCGTGCTGGGGCGATGGCTTTATCGTCAATTTAGGCGACTCAAGCCATACCACAAGCTGGGAGCCGCCCAGCGCCTCCGTGCCCGGCTGGCACAAAGACGGCGACTTCTTCCGACACTTTTTAGACTCTCCCGAGCAGGGACTTCTCACGATTGTTCTCTGGTCCGATGTAGTGCCCACCGGCGGCGCGACCTTTGTCGCTGCCGACTCCGTGCCCGTGATCACAAAGTTTCTCGCCGCGCACCCGGAAGGTGTTCGCCCCGAGGGCTTTGATTTCCAGAGCCTGATTTCGCAGTGCTCCGAGTTTCTGGAGGCCACCGGCGAGGCGGGCGATGTGTACTTGATGCACCCCTATCTGCTCCACGCCTCCTCGAAGAACGCACTGCGCCTGCCCCGGCTGATCACCAACCCACCCGTGCACCTCAAAGAGCCGATGGACTTTAACCGGCCCGATAGCAACTACAGCCTAGTCGAGGCCGCCGTGCTCCGTGGCCTGGGTGTCGGGAGCTTTGATTTTGTGCCCACTGCGCCCCGCGAAAGAATTATCCCCGAACGCGAGCGAATTCAGGCTAAAATGCGCGAAGAAGAAAAGCGACGGCTGGAGATAAGCAACGTATGAATGGATTTCTCACCTGGTGGAAGACGACCCCTCTATATATTCGGATTCTGATGGCGCTGGTTCTGGGCGCGATAGTGGGAAAGATCTGGGGCGAGGGAGCGGCGAATCTCGAAGTGCCCGCCAAGCTAATCCTACGCATGCTCGGAGCGCTGGCTCCGCCGCTAATTTTAATCGCGGTGGTTCAAGCGCTGATGAAGACCGAGGTGCGCGGCAAGCTCGCGGCAAAGCTTGGGGGCCTTCTGGTGCTCAACACCGTGGTCGCGATTGTGATCGGGCTCGTGGTTGCCAATGTGGTTCAGCCGGGCAAGCACGGCAAGCTGGAGCTACCCGCTCCCAAGGCCACGCTCTCGTCTAAGGAGACCGATCCCCAGAAGAAGCTCATTTTAGAGACGATGGAGAAATCGGGCTGGAAAGCGCCTGAGGCCAAGAAAGAGGTCTGGGAGCAGTTCCTCGACAACGTCCCCAAGAGCCTAGCTGGGCCCTTGGTGGAGAACAATGTCATTGGGATCATCCTGCTGGCACTGGCCTTTGGAACCACGCTTCGAAAAGTCAAAGACCGCGCCGTAACAAC
Organism: Armatimonas sp.; assembly: GCA_031387365.1. GTDB lineage: Bacteria > Armatimonadota > Armatimonadia > Armatimonadales > Armatimonadaceae > Armatimonas. Next base: position 6,120 of record JANNDD010000530.1, read on the forward strand.
CGTGATGCAGGCCGTGGATATTGCGATGGAGACCCTGGTGAGCATTCTGCACGGCATCATCCAGATCGTCCCTATCGGCATCTTTGGCATCGTGGCCTCAATTGTGGGCAAGCAGGGCTTCGCGCCGTTCGCCGCGCTGGGCTACTTTATTATTGCCGTACTGATCGCCTTGTTCTTGCAGGCATGCTACTACTTAACCCGTGTCCGCATGGGCTCCTGGGTACGTCCCGGCCAGCTCATACAGGGCTGCCGCGATGCCTTGGTGATGGCGTTCTCCACCGCGTCGTCCACCGCCACGATGCCCGTGACTTTTCAGTGTCTCTGGACAAAAGTCGGCCTGCGGGAGCGCTCGGCGAGCATGGGCTCGCTGGTGGGCTCGAACTTCAACAACGACGGCACGGCGCTCTACGAGGCGATGTCGGCGCTCTTTGTAGCGCAGCTTCTGGGTCAAAATCTCACGCTCCAGCAGCAGCTTCTGGTCGTGATTACCAGCATTGTGGCGTCGGTGGGAGCGGCGGGAATCCCTGAGGCGGGCCTTGTCACCATGACCCTCGTCTTTACCGCCGTTGGGCTGGATGTACGCTACATCGCCCTACTCTTTACCGTGGACTGGTTCCTTGACCGGTGCCGCACGATGATCAACGTCATGGGCGACATGAATATCTCGTGCCTGCTCGACGGCAAGACCCGCGAGGAGGCCAGCGAGCGGCTTCCCGACGTGCCTCTCGGCAACGAATCGTAGGCCGCCGGTTGAAACCGGCGTCTGCAATGGCGTCGTTCCTCCGCCGCAAAGCCCGTGCCGGGCTACCAACTCCCCGCCCGGCACGGGCTTTGCGGCACGCAGTGCCACTGTTGACGCCTCATTTCATGGGGCGGTCAGAGCCGCACGACGAGATCCAGTTTCTCGCTGGAGCTGGTGCGCTTCTCCACCCCGCCGTCGTCGGTGTGATCCTGCCCGATGCTGTAGAGCACGCAGCCGTCGCCGTCTTTTCGATAGCGTAGCGGTTGGCCCGTGGGAGAAAAGGGGTCACTGGGCAGGGAAGGCGAGGTAGGGAACGTCCCCGTTTTGGCCTTCGCCTCCAGGAGTGCTAGTGCGGTCTCGCGCAGGTGGCGGAGTGTCGCTGTTTGAAGGTGGGTCTTGTTGGTTGCTTGGGACAAGACAGGAAAGAGGACTGCCACCATGAGGTTTTGGGGCAGGTTCATTTTGTCCTGCTCCACCTGTTTTAGAGTGACATCAAACCATCTCCCGAGTTCTGCATAGCGTCCGGTTCTTTGTGCTTCACGAATTTGAGGGAAGGCTTGCCGCCAGAGCATAATCATCTGTCTTTCCCAAAAAGGCGCGGCTAGCGGGGTCAAGAGTTTATCTGGCTTCCAGTTCACATCAAGGCTCTCAGCATCCGATCCTACATCATTGATTATTTGTAGTCCCTCTCGACGGATGAGCTTCATGGTGATCGTGTTCATCACGACCTCACCGCCAAAGTAATGCTCGGGAGACGGAGGAGGGCCAAAGGCAAAAAGTGTCTCGTGGGCCTGTACACTCGGGCCGAAGCGCTTGAGAGTTGCGACATAGGCACGGTCCGCAATAGCATGAATGGCAACACCGACGAGAGCAGCGATTAAACAGGGTGTCTCCGAGATCAAGTTGCCAAGTTTTGCTACACAAGCAATGTCTCGCCAGGCGCTCGATGCATCCGTGGCAAGCCAGGCGCGGGTGGAGAGCATGCGGGCGAAGTGGCGCAAAACGGCAAACTCGGGGAAGAGTAAGTTCGGCCCCAAGTTCCAGTCATAGGCCATGTCGCAGTGGGGAAGCGCACTGGCTCTCTCGACAAGCTGCATCAGGTCGGCATACTGCACGAGGCTTTTCTGGAGCGCTGCCCGCGCCGTGGGATCGTCCGGCGACTTACTAAACGCCTCGTAGAGCTTGTCATACGCTCTCTTCTCCGGCTCCGGGATCGCCCCGTAGCGCCGTGTGAGTTCTTTGAGAAGTGGCCCGGCGTTTTGGGCGTCGGGGATGGGCGGGTTGGGGCGTAGGTCGTCGGGGGTGAGGGGGATTCCCTCGCGGCGTGCAGCACTGCGTTGCTGCTCCAGAAGACCCGGCCCAGAGATAGAGAGTGTCAAAATGCCTACCACAGGAGATGAGGCCAGCGCAATGCCACTCCACTTTAAAATCGCGCGTCGTGTCGGGTTCATAGAAAGAGAGACGTTGCGAGCTACGGTTTGGTTACGGCGTCTGTGTCCGCCCACACGAACGTGGGCGTCTATGAGCCTCATTCTTCGGCTGTGATGTCGCTCCGCGACCGGCTCGGTTCGTAGTCGCGGAGCGACATTATGGCGCGAAGCGCCTGTAGACGCCCACGTTCCTGTGGGCGGT
>JANNDD010000541.1:0-2726 GCA_031387365.1 Armatimonas sp.
GCTCTACGGCGTGGACGATCCCGTCACCGCCGATCTGGGGCGGCGCTGCCTCACGGCGCGGCGGCTTTTAGAGCGGGGCGTGCGCTTTGTGCAGATCTGGAGCGGCGCGGACAATGGCTTTCCGAGGCGCAACTGGGACTCACACGAGGATTTAGCGAGAGATCACGGGATGCTGGGCGCGGAGCTAGATCGCCCCGCCGCTGCGCTTTTGAAAGACCTCAAGGCGCGGGGCCTGCTCGACGAGACCCTCGTGATCTGGACCACGGAGTTTGGGCGGATGCCGTGCAGCCAAGGGGGCAAGGGCCGCGATCACAACCCGGCGGCGTTTACAAGCTGGATGGCGGGCGGCGGTATTAAAGGCGGCACCAGCTACGGTGAGAGCGACGAGTGGAGCTTCCGCGCCGCGGTCAATCCGACTTACTGCTACGACCAGCACGCCACGGTCTTGCAGCTGCTGGGAATAGACCACAAGCGCCTTAGCTTCCGGCACAACGGCATTGACCGTCGCCTCACCGATGTGCATGGGAAAGTGATCACGGAGGTAATCGCATGACCCCGCAGCTTCCCCCCACGCCACCCGCTATAGTTCGAACGCAGTGCCTCTCCTGCCATGGCCCTGAGCTGGCATCGGCGGGTGTCCGCCTCGACAGGCCCCTCACAGCGGCGCTCGCCAAGAAAGTCCTCGCTGCCATCGCCTACGAGGGCGCAGTAAAAATGCCCCCGAGCGGCAAGCTCACTCCCATGGAGGCCGCACCGCTCACAGCCTGGGCACGCGCAGTCAAACCTGAAAAGCCCCACTGGGCGTGGCAGGCGCTCACCCCAACCTCTCCCCTAGCCCTTTCAACCTCTCCCCCTGCCCCCTCTCCCGGGCGCTCATTCTTCGCTGGGAAAGGGGGTTCTGACTCGGATTCCCCTTTCCCAGTGAGGCACGAACGCCCGGGAGAGGGGCTAGGGGAGAGGTTCATCGACACCTACGTCCTCGCCAAGCTGCAATCCAAAGGTCTGACCTTCTCCCCTGAAGCCGATAAGCGCACGCTGATCCGTCGCCTGAGCTTCGACCTCACCGGTCTGCCGCCCACGCCTGCCGAGATTGCGGCGTTTGTGAGCGATAAGCGGCCTGATGCTTATGAGAAACTCGTGGACAAGCTGCTCGCCTCTCCTGGCTATGGTGAGCGCTGGGGGCGCAAGTGGCTGGATCTGGTGCACTACGGCGACACCCACGGCTACGACAAGGACAAGCGCCGCGACAATGCCTGGCCCTACCGCGACTGGGTGATCGGGGCGCTGAATGCAGATTTGCCGTACTCCAAATTTGTCCAGCAGCAAGTGGCAGGCGATGTGCTCACGCCCGGCGACCCGGCGGGGATTGTGGCGACCGGTTTTCTGGTGGCGGGGCCCTGGGACTTTGTGGGGCAGGCGGAGCTGCGCGAAGGCACGGTGGATAAAGAGAAAACGCGGGTGCTGGACCGTGACGATATTGTCACCACCACGATGGCGACTTTTAACAGCGTGACGGTTCACTGCGCTCGCTGCCACGACCACAAGTTCGACCCGATTGCGCAGACGGACTACTACCGGCTCCAGGCGGTCTTCTCTGGCATTGAGCGTGGCGATAGGATCTATGGCGAGGGCGAGCAGCTCACTCCCGGCAGCCCGAGCAATGGCTACCACAGCGCGATTGAGAAAACCGCGGAGGTAGAGAAATGGGTGCAGGTGGATCTGGGCAAGCCGCAGCCGCTGGACACGCTCCGTCTGCTCCCTGCCCGTCCCACGGACTTCACCGACACGCCCGGCTTTGGCTTTCCCGTGCGCTTTAAGATCGAGGTGGATGGCGTGGTTATAGACGACAAGACGGGCGCGGATTTTCCCAATCCGGGCGCAACGCCCTACGAACTCAAGCTGGCGGGTCGAGTCGGGCGCGTGGTGCGCATCACGGCCACAAAGCTCTGGCCCCGCACGGGCGACTTTGTCTTCGCACTCGCCGAGGCGCAGGTTCTCTCGGGTGGGAAAAGTATCGGTCGGACGGCAAAGATTACGGCGCTGGACAGCATCCAGGCCGGGCGCTGGAGCACAGACTTTCTCAACGATGGCTTCGATAGCCGCAGTGGCTTTGGCAAGCTTACCTATGCCGCTCTGCCCCACGCGCCTCGAATGATCTCACTACTGAATCGCGGCGAGGTCGAGAGCCCGAAAGAGGCCGTCGGGCCAGGGACGCTCTTTGGCGTAAAATTCCCCGACACCGCCGACGAAGGCCAGCGCCGCGCTGCGCTGGCACGCTGGCTGACGAGCAAAGAGAACGCGCTCACCTGGCGCAGCATTGTGAATCGCGTCTGGCAGGGGCACTTTGGGCGCGGCATTGTCGAGACGCTCAGTGATTTTGGCAAGAATGGGGCGGCACCCACGCACCCCGAGTTGCTCGACGCGCTCGCGCTCTGGTTTCGCGATAGTGGCCAGTCGCTCAAGAAACTCCACAAGCTACTCGTGATGAGCCGCGCCTATAAACAAAGCGTCGTCGCCAACCCGAAAGCCGAAAAGCTCGACACCGACAACCACCTGCTCTGGCGGCAGAACCGGCGGCGCTTAGAAGCCGAAGAAGTGCGCGATAGTATTCTGGCAACCAGTGGTGCACTGGATCGCAGAGCGGGCGGCCCCGGCTTTGCGCTCTTTGCCTTCAAGGACGACCACTCGCCGATCTACGACCACACCGATCTCGCCCACATCACCGA
>JANNDD010000648.1:0-1816 GCA_031387365.1 Armatimonas sp.
GTCGTCCAGCTTGCCCATTTTGGTGGTGCCCACTGGGTGAAAAATGGTGGTGGCGATATCACCTGCCAGTTTGGCCAGCTCTTCATCCGTTTGAAACTGTGCGCCAGGCTTCCACTCTTGCGGATTGAATTTGGCCAAGGCCGGTTGCGCCACGATGTTGCGCGTCACCCGCAACGAGTCAGCCGCCACTTTTCGGTCAGCATCGGTACTCAAATAGTTGGGCGTGATGGCGGGCGCATCCTCAAATTTGTTGCTCTTGATCTGCACCGTGCCCCGGCTGGTGGGGTTTAAATTGCAGACGCTGGCGGTGAACGCATTGAAGGTGTGCAGCGGCTCACCAAACGCGTCCAGGCTCAGCGGTTGTACGTGGTACTCCAGATTGGGGTGGGGCTGGAGCGTGCCGCCGCCGGGTGCGAGGCGATTTTGCACCTGCCCGCGTGGCATGGAATTCACTGGAATAGTAAGACCGAGGCGGACTTCTGGCGGCTGAACGTGGACGGCACGTTCTGGATGTTTCAGGCAGCCCAGAGCGCGGGGATCAAGAAAGTGGTGTTTTTGAGCTCGCAAGCTTGGCACGGGCACTACGATAAGTACGGCTTCACCAAGCGCATCGGCGAGGAGCTGTGTGAGTACAACCAGCAGCGCCACGGGATTCAGTATGTCGCCGTTCGCCCCGCCGATTTCACCCCCTACCGGGACTTCCTGCACTTCGGCTCGCGCCTGCTCTACGGCGGCGTGGATCGCTTGGACGTGCTAGACTGCATCGAGGCGAGCGTGGGCTACACGGGCGACGAGAGCTTCTTTGTCAATGCCGTAAAAGCCAATGCCTTCACCGATCCCCAGACCGAAGGCTGGGAAGCCGACCCCCTGGGAACGTGTGAGGCGATTTTCCCCGGCTCCCGTGCGCTGGTCGAGAAATATGGCTTAGATATCTCCCGTCGTCCGCACCGCAGCAATGCCGAAGCCTCCCCGCTCGGCTGGATGCCACGACGCCACTTCCGCGCCTTTCTCGATGAGCTGGAGTGGCTGGAGCGCACCAAGACCGAGGCTGAAATTCGGGCACTTGGCTGCCTGTACGCGAGCGCGTGAAAGCCGCCCCGTGAAGCGGGGCGGAAGAAAGAAAAATTATGAAATACACGAATCTTGGCCGTACGGGCCTGAAGGTCTCCCGCCTCTGTCTGGGAACGATGAACTTTGGCCCGCGCACTACCGAGCCCGATGCCTACGCGATTATGGACAGGGCGCTGGAGCACGGGATGAATTTCTGGGACACGGCCAATGTCTACGGCGGCAAAAAGGGCGAGGGAATCACCGAGCAGATTATCGGGCGCTACTTCGCACAGGGCGGCGGACGGCGCGAGAAAGTGGTGCTGGCGACCAAGGTCTATGGCGACATGGGCGAGTGGCCCAACACCAGCCGCCTCTCGGCGCTGCACATTCGCAAGGCGTGTGAGGAGAGCCTGCGCCGCCTCCAGACCGACTACATTGATGTCTACCAGATGCACCATGTCTGGCGGGACGCGCCGTGGGAGGAGATCTGGCAGGCGATGGAGCTGCTTGTCCAGCAAGGGAAAGTGCTCTATATCGGTTCGTCAAACTTCGCGGGCTGGCATATCGCCAAGGCCAACGAGGCTGCCAAGCGCCGTAACTTCCTCGGCTTAGTGAGTGAGCAGAGCCTCTACAACCTCAATGCCCGAACCGTCGAGCGTGATCTCCTGCCTGCCTGTGAGGACTACGATCTTGGAGTAATTCCCTGGTCGCCGCTCGCGGGCGGTTTGCTGGGGGGTGTGCTCGGGGATATCGATGCGGGGTCACG
>JANNDD010000695.1:0-1131 GCA_031387365.1 Armatimonas sp.
TGAAACGAACGACATTTCTTCTTACCACGGGGCTCGCCACAGCACTGACGCTGGCAACAGCCGCGGCGCTTCGGGCACAGAGCCAGGCAAGCTATAAAAACGAAGTCTCGATTGAGGTTCGCGACGGCTTTCGCTACATCACCGCCAATGGGATTCCCGATCACGTGACGGGGCAGTTTCCCAACCGTGGCAACCCCAACTCCATCTCCCCGCAGCGCTATGCTTTCCGTGTGCCCGTCAAGCCCGAGCCCGATGAGAACGGTGGCACGGACACGGGGCAGAACTTTGGGATCGCGGTTAATGGGGTGACATTCGACCCGACCACGGCGGAGTTCTGGAACGGTAACCGCCAGTGGCGCTACGAGGCGATGACGGGTTTTATGGGCGCACGCGGTGGGCTCGGCGTGGACGAGAACCTGGCGCATGTCCAGCCGACGGGGGCGTACCACTACCACGGGCTACCGATCGGCCTGCTCAAGAAGCTCGATGGGCAGCACAAGATGGCACTGGTCGGCTGGGCCGCCGATGGCTACCCGGTCTACGGCAACTACGCCTACGGCAGTGCTACCGATGCCAAATCCCCCCTGAAGAAGCTGAAGTCGAGCTATAAGCTCCGGAGCGGTGAACGTGGCGATGGGCCGGGAGGCGCTATGGACGGCTCATTTGAGAGCGACTTCGAGTTCGTCAAAGGCAGCGGTGATCTGGATCCCTGGAACGGGCGCTATGGAGTGACACCCGAGTTTCCTAAGGGCACCTACTACTATGTCCTGACCGACTCCTACCCCTTCATCCCTCGCAAGTTCCGTGGCAAGCCCGATGCCAGCTTCCAGCGGCGTGGCCCGGGTGGTGGCGGTCCCGGAGGTCCGACAGGAGGGCAGCCCGGCGGCGGCCCCGCAAGCCTGGCAGCCAAGGGCTCGTCGCTGTTTATCCAGCGCGGCAACACACTCTACCAGTACAGCGCCGATGGCCTGAGGCTCCTTGGAAAAACGGAGCTTCCGCCCCACTGATGCGCGCTCTTCTTGCTCTCTGCCTTGCCGTTTTGCTCCTACTCCCCGCGCGGGCTCACGACCCGCAACTCTCGGGGCTGCGAGTACTCATTGGCGGGGGCAAGACGACAGTGAGTGTGACGAC
>JANNDD010000804.1:0-15220 GCA_031387365.1 Armatimonas sp.
CGCTCCCTTGCAGAGTTCTGTCACACACTGATCAACCTGAACGAGTTTGTCTATGTCAGATAAAAAAACTCCAGCGACCGGTGTCGTCGCTGGAGTTAAGTAATCTCTTCGCCTTCACGAGCCCTTAGGGAAGCACATGGGTGCTTCCAATGCTGCAAGTGGGCGTTGCATTGACCATAGGATTGGGATACGTTCCTCCTGAGGGACAGAGGGGCATTGATTTTAGATACTTGGGTCCCCAAGTAACGTGATCCGTACAGAGATCTGCAATCACTACGGCATTGGGATGGCTGGAAGGAATATTATTAGTCATTGCCCACTGCTGAACTGTGCTCTCGATCTGGCGTAGGTTCTGGATACAAGCACGAGTACGTGATGTCTCTCGTGCTCTGATAAAGTTGGGTACTGCTATGCTGACTAAAATTCCAATGATCAAAACCACGATCATAATCTCAACTAGCGTAAATGCTTTTTTGTAAGCCTGTTTCATATCTCTGAATCTCCTTAAGTAAGCCTCTTATGGGCTAACACTAAAGAGATTGGCAGAACGATGGCTTCTCCAGAAATGATTAAAAAACTTGGAACAGAAAAAAATCTAAGCGGCTTGACAACAAAACTTGGAACGATTTGCGCTGTGTTTTGCCTACAATTTCCAGTATAAATACCTATAATGAGTCATATGATTCCCTTCGTGATTCAAGAGGCAAGACGGCACCAGAAGCTTTCTTTGGAGGCCCTTGCCCGACAAGCGGGCGTGAGCAAATCCACTCTTTCTCGCTGGGAGTCGGGTAAGACACGGCCCTATGCCCCGGAACTCGCTCGCGTCCTGGAGTTTCTGGCCATCCCCGAAGCCACGCAGCGTCAGTGCTTCCAGCAGTTGGGCACGTCCCAGGCGGAGCGCTACCTGGCCCAGACGATCTCCGAGGAGCAGAAACTTCCCGTGAGTGGCGGTGAGCTTCTTCGTGCACTCCGGCAGCGTGCACATCGCTCCCAAGCGGATACCGCACGCGCTGTCGGGGTGACACAGGCCCTGCTCTCGCGCTGGGAGAACAACGACTGCTGGCCCGAGCCAGATAGGTTACAGGCTCTCTGTCTTGCACTGGGCGCAACCGAACTAGAAGAGAAGGGATTGGCAACACGTGCCTGGCAAAACCATGAAGAGCTTCCCTTAGACAAAGATGCTCTGGAAGCGGTGATTTCTCAGCTTGAGGTAGCTCCCTTTGATGTAGACCTGCACTACCTCGCCGTCGCAAGCCGATACTGGACTATCTATAAACAAAATCGAATCAGCGAGTCCGATGCTCTGGCGGTTTGGGGGCACTTTGCCAACCACTTAGGCTGGCACCAAAAATACAATGAAGCACTCCGGGTTTCGCAGCGGGTCTGCGACGGCCTAAAAAGAGAGTCACAGCAACTTTCTCGGGGACAATTCCTCGCCCTTTCGGCAATGACAGACTCACTTTCCCGTACAAAGCTCAAGGTTGCGCGGGAGATACTATTAGCCTTTGAGAGTCGAATCAATCACCAAGATCGAAGTGACTGGTGCCAAGATGTCTCCGAAAAATTTGCAACCGGTGGCCAAGTAGATCGTGCCTGCTTCTATCTGGAAAAGAGCATTCAGTCTGCTCCCTCACTTACACGTGAGCTTCATGCACGTCGACAGAGTGCGCAGCAATTATGCGAATTTGGCCAGCCCACCATGGCACTGGAAAAGCTCGATATTTGCCCTTCTATGCCCCAAAATACGGGAAAAAACTTCGTGGTCTACGATCAAGCCCACCGGGCGCTGATTCGTGGGATTGCCCTGCACCAGCTCGGTGACAAACTTGAGGCAAGTGCCTCACTCCAAAACGTGCTCCCCTTGCTGGCAACGCATCCTTTCCCCGGACTCACCCGTCTCGCACACCAGCTTACCCACGCGCTTAGTAACTAAAAACCAGTACAATAGCGCTGTGTATGACCTATCCCCGTTTTTTCGGACGGATAGTTAAGTAGAACGATTGACGCGACGGGCGGGGCACTCCCCGCCAGGGACGCTTGCCTCTCGAACTCAACGGGGCTCAGGTAGCCCAGAGACGAGTGGCGACGAGGACGATTGTACCAAACCTCCAACCCGTAAAAGATTTTAGAGCGGGCAGCAGCCCGAGACACGACAATCGAGCGGTCGAGACTTCGCTGCATACACCAGCCCACGGAGCTTGGAAGCTGGCTGACGCTCCACAACACGCCGCGAGAACAGATCCACAACCACTGCTAACACCCACAAGTGGGTACCCGAAAAGGCTCTATAGCTAGCAAAATAAAAACGACGAGACGAGAGCTATATGGCTCTCGTCTCGTCGTTTCTCTTCGTTGTACAAGTACGACTGTCGCTACGGGAGTAGATGCACTCCCCCCGTGCTACAGGTCGGAGGCTGAGATAACAGATTCCCGGAGTAGGCCCCCCCAGATGGGCAGACAGGATTACTCTTTATAAAACCACCAGCAACCAAGATGTTGTTCACATTAATTGCGTTAGGATGATCTTGAGCTATATTGTTCGTCATTGCCCACTGCTCTTTAGCCCCATCAATCTGCCGAAGATTCGCTATACAAGCTTTCGTTCTTGATGACTCACGAGCACGAATAAAATTGGGCACGGCAATCGCAACTAAAATTCCAATGATCAAGACCACAATCATGATCTCAACTAAAGTAAATGCACGTTTCAACACTGTTTTCATTTTTAATTCCATCCTCCGGCTGCCTTCCCAGGCATACCATAAATATTATAGGGAATATCCAGTTCTTAAAAAAAATATTACAAAACATGCAACAAAATTTAGAATTAGTATTTTATAAACAAAAATGCAACGCGACAATCTAAGTCTCATGTAAACTTCCTAGCAAATTTACCAATAATCATTTTTGAGATGATAAGCTCTGTAATTCAGGAAGCAAGACAATGCCAGGGCCTTACTCTGGGAGCACTTGCAAACAAAGTAGGAATTAATAAGTCCACACTCTCCCGTTGGGAGACGGGCAAGACACGCCCTTGTGCCCCAGAGCTTGCCAGAGTACTGGAGATACTGGACATCCCAGAGACCATGTGCCGACAGTGTTTTCAGCAAGTGGGGACTCCGCGTACCGACCGTTATCTGGTCCGTGACGCGGCAGAGCAAGCGAGACTACCGGTCAGTGGGGGCGAGCTTCTCCGAGCGCTTCGCGTGCGGGCCAGCTACTCCCAAGCCGATGCTGCTCGTCGGGTTGCTGTCACTCAATCACTGCTCTCACGCTGGGAAAACAATGGCTGTTGGCCCGGTGAGGAGAAGCTGCTCAGGCTTTGTAATACCCTCGGGGCTACTCCAAACGAGGCAATAGGGCTTCGTGACTACGCTTGGCGGAATCAAGATGAGCTTCCCAACGACAAAGAGGATCTTGATAGGATTGTTCAAGGGCTGAACAACCAGGACACACTTCTCGACCGCGATCTTCTCTATCTTGCTCTGGGGAGCCGCTACGCCACACTCTACCGACAGAATCAGATTGGGGAGGCGGATGCCACAGGTATCTGGGGGGCCTATGCCTACCATCTCTACGGAACTGCTCGCACACACCAAGCACGGCGCATAGCTGCTCCAGCTCTTCAGACAATCGAACGCACATGGACCCCTTTGAGCTGGGCACAAACCCGGGCACTTCTCACCATTACGGACTCACTCTCTCAACACCAGAAGTACGATCAGGGAATTGAAACCCTTCTGCGCTTTGAGAGCCGCTTCCCCGCATCCCTGCGCCACCAGTGGGCCAACACGATCGGGATGCTTTTCTGGCACCGTAGCAAGCTCAATGGTTCCCAAACTTGCCTCAAGCGCTCCGATGGATACTTTGAAGAGAGTGCAAAGGTTGCTCCCTGCCCACAGACCGAGCGTGTCCAGCGCCAACGCTATGCCCGGGTTCTCAGTGAGCAGGGACGCTTTGAGGAATCTTTAACACACTTCCAGCGCACTCCCACCTCGGAGCTTGAGCCACGTGTCTATGTTCGTGCCGAAAAGGAGTTCTTTGTCGCTAAGGTACTCGCAGGGCTAGGTGAGATACCGGCTGCCCGCACGCAGCTCCTGGTAGCCTCAAACCTTCTCGCAGACTATCCCACGTTTCGTGGACGAGGGGAGTATGTTCTGCTCGAGGCGGAGCTAACGGCCCAGCTTCGCTGAAACACAGTACAATAGTGCCATGAAACCTGGCTACATCCCGCGTCGTGAGTTTCTGGCCCGAGCCGGTGGCGGGATTGGATCTCTGGCACTGAGTTCTCTGCTTGCAAGTGAAGCGCAAGCACAAGACCCCCTCGCCCCAAAGAAGTCCCACTTCCCTCCGAAAGCCAAGCGCGTTATTTCTATCTTCTGCTTCGGTGGCCTCTCGCACATGGACACTTTCGACCCCAAGCCCGAGTTGACCAAGCAAGACGGGGTCTCAGTGGCGGGCAGAAAAGAGTTCGACACGGGCGGACGGAGCGCTCCCGGCAAGCTGATGAAGAGCCCGTGGGCTTTCAAACACTACGGAAAGTGCGGGATGCCGGTCTCGGACTTGCTGCCCCATATCGGTGCCTGCGCCGACGATCTCGGGCTGATTCGCTCGATGCGCTCCGAGAGCAACAACCACGTGCCCGCTGTGTACCACATGCTCACCGGCTCGATTCTGGCGGGCCGTCCCGGGCTGGGAAGCTGGGTGAGCTACGGCCTGGGCACCGAGAACCAAAACCTCCCCGCCTTCGTCGTCATGACCGATCCGCGTGCCTTAGTCGGTGGCGGTGCGGGCAACTGGAGCGCGGGGTTTCTGCTGAGTAACTACCAGGGTGTGCAGTTTCGCAGCTCGGGCCTGCCGGTTCTCAATCTCAAGCCACCCACGGGCCTCTCGCCTGAAAAGCAGCGAGAGCAACTAGACTTTCTGCACCAGCTCAACGATGAGTTTCTTCGCGAGCGGCCCCAGGAGCAAGAGCTAGCGGCGCGCATTCGCTCCTATGAATTAGCCTATCGCATGCAGTCCGAAGCCACCGAGGCCGTTGATCTTGGTAAAGAGACCGAGGCCACGAAGGCACTCTACGGAATGGACAAGCCCGAGACGGAGATTGTCGGGCGGCAGTGCTTGCTAGCCCGGCGCTTGGTCGAGCGCGGCGTGCGCTTCGTGCAGATCTACTCCGGCGGCGGGGTGTTTGACCAGAGCTGGGACGCGCACAACGGGATGGTCGCCAACCACGAAAAACGCGCTCGCGAGATCGATGTCCCTGTCGCCGGGCTGCTCAAGGACCTTAAGCAGCGCGGGCTTTTCGAAGACACGCTAGTCGTCTTTCACACCGAGTTTGGCCGCATGCCCTTCACCGAGGGCGGCACTGGGCGCGATCATAACCCCAAGGCGTTCTCCGTCTGGCTAGCGGGGGCAGGCATCAAAGGTGGCACGATCTATGGTGCTTCGGATGAGCTGGGCTATATCGCGTCGGAGAATGTCCAGACGGTTTATGATCTCAATGCCACGGTCTTGCATTTAATGGGCATGGATCACACCAAGCTCACTTACCCCTACAGCGGCAGAAACATGCGTCTCACCGATGTGAGCGGCAACATCATCAAGCCAGTACTGTCCTAACGATCATGAAACGCTTCGCTTTTCTCCTTGGCCCTGAGCTGCTCTGGCTCCTGTTTTTCCTGCTCTCGTGCTGGCTGGCATCGCGCAACACCCCGCCGACCCTGGCAGGCAATACGTTTCTGGAGCGAGCTTGCATCATCGGTGCGGTTGTTGCCATTGCGCTCACTTTTACCGTTTTCTTTGTGCCGGGCGTGCACCGGGGATGGCTGCTCGGGCGGTTAATAATCGCCGTGATGATCGGTGTCAACGCCTGCGTCTTCAAGCTCATTGACGGCATTGACTATGGCAACTCCCGCAACTCCGGCCTCCTGGGGATCTGGGTCTATGGCATTTTAGCTGGTGGCGTCGCCTTCGTCCCCGGCATCATCAGCACACTGGTTCTCCTCAGCCGTGGGATGGCTCCCCCCAAATAAAGCCCATCTGCTTTCCCAGCGAAGACTTGTCTGTTTGCTATCTGATCGTGCGAGTGAGGTTTGGACTCTCGATCCAGCCGTTAAAGTTGAAGCGCTTCGTGGCGATTCCGGGGCTGCTGATCTCGATCCAGCCTAAAAACCAGCCCGAGGCAATGTACTTGTCGTCACTGCGAACCGTGATCTCCACCAGCTCCCCCACCGACTCTAGGCCATTGAGTGTGAGCGTGTCGGTCTGGTTGCGCTCGAAGGCATTGCCGGAGATCAGGCCATTGAGGCGTTGCTCCCCAATAAAGCCCTGCGCCCCCTTGATCGACAGGAAGATATTGGAGTCCGTGCCCGCGCCGGACTTATCGCCCGTGTAGATCTTGACGGTGTAGTTACGGGTTCCCAGGTTCTGCCCACCGAGCTGCGAGGTTGTCAGTGTGGTGATCTTCTGTCGTGACACTGGAATCACAACGGGCACCTGAGCGCGAGCACAGGCGGCCATCAGCTTTGTTCGCGTGGTGGCGTACTTGGCTTCATCAGCGGTATCGCGCAGAAAGAAGTTGGGGTTGGCATCTCGTGACGCTGTGTAGGCATCAATTTGGGAGCGAATCAGATCCGTCAGAAAGCGACGGGCGGGTGTAGAGTTGTCGGCGGCGAGCTGATTGAAGTACTTGCCTTTGCGCGGGTCGTTCCAGCCCCCTTCCTGGCTCCCACTGGCAGGCTGGTAGTTATTGAATAGCACACTGGGCGTTCGCTTCAGGCAGACAAGCATAAACTTCTGGGCATAAGCGACCCCGTCCTCTAGGCACCGTAGAGCACAGACGGGATCAAACGGAGGGCGATCCGGCTGATGACCATCCAGTGCGTGGCCGACAGGCACCTGGTAGGGATTGAAGTTCGTCGGATGGCTGTTCTCATGGCGACGGTGTGCCCACGTGTCCTGCTGGTAGTGGAAGAAGACACCGAGCCGCTTGAGCTGTGATGCCGGGTCTTTCTCAGCGATCACCTGGTTCCAGAGATCGTTCTTGCGCTTCAGCACCTCACCTGCCGTCCCTGCCTGGGGAATCGAGTGCCAGAGATGCTCCTCAGGGATATTTGGAATAATTCCTCCCAGCGGCCCTCCATTGGCCACGGTTCCTGCGGAATCGTCCATGCCCTGGTCGTAGCTGGCCACCGTGAGCGCTTCCGCATCGGTCAGCCCTACGGCCCGGCACTGAATCAGAGTCATCATAAAGTGCGTATCCTCTTCATAGGCCAGAGCAGGTGCTGCCTGAAGAGCGAAAAGTCCGGCTAGTGCGAGCGTGTAAAGAGGCACACGTCGCTTGTGCAACGAAATCTTCGATTTCATCATATTTAGATTCATTTTGGTTTCCTTATCTGAGCGTCTCCGCTCGGTTTTCCTCAAACGCTTCGTCGCCGATCTCACGTCCGTTCCTCGCACGCAGCAGCCCGGCGGTAGCTGAATATGTCACCATTTTACATGTGTTTTTATTCTACGGGTATAATCCAGGTGCTATGAAGCTGCTTTTGCACTGCCTCCCGCTCTGTCTGCTTGCTCTGACCGCAGGCGCTCAGCAAAAAAACGCTGCCATCGTCCCTCCCACGCAGCCCTCTAAGCTAAAATTTGAGAAGATCGTCATCAATGCCCGCTCAGACTTTGAGGCGGCGGGTGCGGCGGATATCAACGGCGACGGCAAGCTGGATATCGTCTCCGGCGACACCTGGTACGAAGCGCCGCGCTGGACACCCCATAAATTTCGTGAGATCGGGGTTTGGGGGCGTGGGCCGGACTCCAGTGGCTACCGTGCAAGCTTTGCGGAGCTTCCGATAGATGTCAACGGCGACGGCAAGCTGGATATTGTCTCGTCGGACTATGCCAGCGCTGAGCTTTTCTGGCACGAAAACAACGGCAGCCTCACGGCAAACTGGCCGCGCCACTCGATTGCCAAGCCGGGCAGTGCGGAGACGACGGTCTTTGCGCCGCTTCTGGGCAAGAACGACAAGAGCGTGCTGCCCAACTGCGGCGGACAAGTGGTCTGGTACGAGCTGCGGTCAGGACAGTGGATCGAGCACAAAGTTGGTAGCCAAGGCGCTGGCCACGGAATTGGTTTTGGCGATGTGAACCGCGACGGCAAGTGCGATCTCATCACGCCCAGCGGCTGGTGGGAGAACCTCGATGCTCGAAATGACAAGTGGGCCTGGCACCCGGATTTTTCCTGTAAGCCCGGCGACCTGGGCATCTCCACCCCCGTCTACGACTTCGACGGCGACGGTGAAAACGACATTGTCTTTGGGAGCGGGCATAACTTTGGGCTCTACTGGCTCCATAATCTAGGCGGTGGCAAGTGGGAGCAGCTTCCGATTGATCTGTCGGCGTCCCAGTTTCACACCCTGGTGCTGGTTGGGGATAAAGTATTCACCGGCAAGCGCTACAAAGCCCACGACCACGACCCCGGCGCCGAGGAGCCACTCGGCCTTTATTACTACCAGTTCGACAAAAAAAAGAAGAGCTGGCAGAAGTTTGTGATTGACTCGGGGACCCAGGCAGGCACCGGGCTACAAATTGTGGTTCAAGATATCAATCAGGATCGAAAGCTAGATATTATCGCGCCCGGCAAGAGCGGACTGTATCTCTTTTTAGGAAAGTAGATCTCGTCCTCATGGCCGGAACGGCCTTTGTGTCGGAGCTTGCGACGACAATAAGACGCCCCCGTTCATGGGGGCGATCATAAGCGGAGTGAAGGAGTATTTTATGAATCGTAGAGGATTTCTCGCAGGACTCGCCGCACTGGCACTCCTGCCCTGCGCCGCGAAAGCACAGGAACATAAAGTGGATGTGGTCTACGGCCACAAGCTCGGGTGTGCGCTGACCATGGATGTCTTCACGCCCGCGAAGCCCAACGGTATCGGCGTGATCTGGATGGTGAGTGGCGGCTGGGTCTCCAACCACAACTCGATCAACCCAGCCTGGGCAAAGCTCATGACGGACCGCGGTTTGACGGTCTTCCAAGTGGTGCACGGTAGCCAGCCCAAGTTCGCGCTCCCCGAGATTCTGGAGGATATCAATCGCTCTGTGCGCTTTATCCGCACCCACGCCAGCGAGTACTCCGTGAACCCCAATCGGCTGGGAATCTGCGGGGCGAGTGCGGGCGGGCACCTCTCACTCATGATGGGCGCGTTTGGTGGCCCCGGAAAAGACGATGCAAAAGATCCCGTGGACCGTGCATCCAGCGCCGTGCAGTGTGTTGCCGCGCTCTTTCCTCCGACGGATTTTCTCAACTTTGGCAAAGAGGGCGCCATCTCACTAGACAACCCGATGCTGCAGGTCTTCCGTCCCGCGTTTGGGGTTCCTGCCAGCGCAAGCCGCGACGAGCAGCTCGCGCTTCTGAAGAAACTCTCGCCCTACTTTGGAGTCACGGAGAAGATGCCCCCGACGCTGCTGATCCACGGCGACAAAGATCCCCTGGTTCCGCTCCAGCAGTCCCAGAAGCTCCTCGCGCTTCTCAAAGAGAAAAATATCCCCTCACGACTCGATGTGAAGCCAGGCGGAGCGCACGGCTGGGTGGGCGTCGAAAAAGAGCTGATTGTGATGTCGGAGTGGTTTGAGAAGTACTTAACCCCTTAGACCGTAGATTTCAGACGAAAAGATAGAAGAACATGCGTAGTAATCAGGTGATTTTCGGGGTGCTGGGCTTGGCCCTACTGGGGGGCTGCGGTGGTGGAAGCGGTTCGGGCTCGGTGACTCGTATTGCCGTGCTGGCGACTGATAGTCTTCGCGAGGACTACGATCAGATCTGGGCGACGGTGACAAAGATCGAGCTCTTGCCGTCCTTGAGCACCGATGCCGCAGTTACGCTCTTTACCGATCCGAACGGACGCGTTCTTGACCTGCGCTCACTACGCAGTGCCGCAGGGCCGCTCTACACGTTTCTGGGCGAGGCGAGTGTCCCCGCAGGGCGCTACACGGGCGTGCGCGTGACACTCGCTTCGACACTTCAGCTCTTCGCGACAGGAAGCACCACGGCCACCACCGTCGCGCTCGCCGAGGGCAGCAGCTCCGTCGTGTTGCCGTTTGCAGCACCCCGCGCGTTTGGCACCGGGGAGGAGCTGGTTCTCGATTTCGATCTGGCTCGGTTTACGCTCAGTGCCGGGCGGCTGACGCCCGCGCTCGCGCTGGGCGATGGTGCCGGTATCGCACTCGCGGAGCGCCACCAGAACAACGACTACCACGGGCTCATGGTGGATCTGAAGGGGCTCTACCCAACCCAGACCTTTACGCTGAATCGGGGCAATGGGCAGAGCGTGAGTGTGGTCACCACAGCAGCCACGGCGATCTTTGGGGATAATTTTCTGATCACCGGACAAGTGGTCACAGTGGAGGGGCGCTACAACCCGGAGACCAATCGGATCGTCGCGAGTGCGATTGAGATCAAGGGCAGCGGGGAAGACGATCCTAGTGAGTCCATGGGTCTGAGTCGGCCTATGGCACACGGCGTGGCAAGTGCGATCAATTCAGACATCGGGACGTTTACCATCACGCCCCACCAAGCCCGTGGCTTCACACTCTTACAGCGCACAGTCAATATCATCACGACCCCCACCACGCACCTCCACACCGACGGAGGCCGGATCAAAGACAAGGCCGCGTTTTTTGCACGCCTGATCAAAGCCCCGCATATCAAAGTGGAGGGCACCTACGATCCCGCGACCAACACACTCACGGCCAAACACGCCCGGCTCAGCGATCTCTCCAACGATGGCGGCTGGGAAAGTGAGACACACTACGACGGCGACGACACCAACCATGACGGCCTCGTCAACACCACCGACGACGCGGACAACACCGGTGGCGGCGGTCACAGCCACTAAACTCAGCGGGGAACCACTATGGTGCGGCCACGACCTCCAGTTTTTGCGATGAGACAGGCTTATCGTCGAGCATGAGCTGGATTGTGTAGGTGCCCGGAACGAGCGCTCTGCCCCCCGCGAAGCGATTCGCTCCGACCTGGCGCAAGTCCCAGCCGATCCGCTGGAGTCCCGCCGCTGTCGGGGCTTCCAGCTCCCGCACGACATTTTCTTTGTCGTCGAGCACCGTGATGGCAAGTTTCCCCTTCACTTCGGCGGGGAGCCAGTACGTGAAGTAAGTCGGCCAGGGATTGGGGGAGGTCGGATTACCCTGCGCGGCGCGGATGAAGCCTAGGTCGGGATAGAGCGTCGCCGGGCGGCTCGGGAGCAGCGTCGGCACCGTCGGGAGGCTCTCGGTGGCGAGGGAGCGGAGCGGGGTGAGATCGTCTAGGACATAGCCGCCCCGCCCAAACGTCCCGATCACCAGATCACTCGCCTTGGGATGGATCGCAATATCGCGCACCTCAATCGTCGGGACACCGTTTTTGAGCGCGTGCCAGTGTGTGCCGCCATCAAAAGTGGCATAGAGCCCGAACTCCGTGCCCACAAAGAGCAGCTTCGGATTGATCGGGTCCTCGGCGATGCTCCAGACAAACTCACGGGCCGGAAGATCACCTGCGATAGTGGCCCAGGTCTTGCCTTTATCCAGGCTCTTGAGGAGATAGGGCTTGAAGTCACCGTGCTGGAAGTCATGGAACGATGCGTAGACCGTATTTGTTTCGTGCTGCGACGCCGCAAGATCGCTGACGGTTGCCATGGCGGGGACGCCTGGGAAGTTCTCCTCTTTTCGCCACGTCGTGCCGTCGTCCTCGGTCACCTGGATCAACCCCTCATCGGTGCCCAGGTAGACCAGTCCCTTCACTTTACTAGACTCATCCAGCGCACTCGCAACTCCGTAGTCGGTCGTGCTTCGGTGCCGGTTCACCGCCGTGTCGCCCCAGACTTTCCCCATCACGGGGAGGGTATTCCGATCAATATTACGCGTGATGTCGCCGGAGACGGGCTTCCATGTTGCGCCTTTATCTCCACTCTTAAACACCCGGTTCCCCGCCATCCAGAGCGTGCTCGGGTTGTGCGGGCTAATCATAAATGGCGTGTCCCAGTTCCAGCGCCCCCGCTCCGCAAGTGGCAGGCGCGGGCTTGCACTGGCGCTGACTCCGGTCTTCTTATCCAGCCGTGAGAAGCTCCCGTTCTGGCTACTCGTGTAGACCGTGTCGGGATTGCTCGGGTCCGCGCGTGCCTGGAAGCCATCGCCGCCGCCCACGGTAAGCCACTCACTCATTCGCACCCCTGAGGGTGCCAGCGAGCGCACGGGGCCACTAATGGTTCCATTGTCCTGCATTCCGCCGTAGACATAATAGAACGGCTGTGTCATGTCTAGCGCGATCCGGTAGAACTGAGAGAGCGGCAGGTTATTGAAGTGCCGCCAGCTCGCTCCCCCATCGTAGCTCTCGTAGAGGCCGCCATCTGAGCCCAGAATCAGGTGCTTCGGATCGGTGGGGTCGAACTCAATATCATGGTAGTCCACGTGCGTGTTCCAGCGCTGGCCCGTGAATGTCTTCCCACCATCTACGGTCATCTGAAACAGGGTGTCCACGGCCCACACTTTATCAAAGGTATTCGGGTCAGGGAAGAGCTCGCCGTAGTACTGGGCATCGCTCGGCCCCCACGCGCTCATCTTCTCCCAGTCGTTGCCCTTGTTCTTCGAGCGGAAGAATCCCCCCTCTTTCCCCGATGCAGTCACCATGGCGTAGACCACCTCTGGCTTCTGCGGCGAGACGGCGAGTGCGATACGCCCCTTGTCCACGGTGGGAAGGCCCTTGTCGAGTTTCTTCCAGCTCTTGCCCGCATTGTCGGTGCGGTAGATCATCCCCTCAGGGCCACCGGCGATCAACATGCCCGTGTGCCGCCGCCGCTGGTAGGCTGCTGCGTAGATGGTGTCGGGCCTCTTCGGGTCAAAGACAATGTCCGAGATTCCCGTGTTCTCCGATATCGTCAGAATTGCCGCCCAGGTCTTGCCCCCGTCGGTAGTTTTGTAGAGCCCACGATCCCCGCCCGACGACCAGAGCGGCCCCTGCGCAGCCACATAGACCGTGTCGGGCTTGCGTGGGTCAATTAAAATCTTGCCGATATGCTCGGACTTTTCCAGCCCCATCTTCTGCCATGTCTTACCCGCATCCAGAGATTTATACACGCCATCGCCAAACCCCACACTCCGCTGCGATGAGTTCTCACCCGTGCCTAGCCAGAGGACGCTTGGGTTCTTTGGGTCAATCACCACGGTCGCCAGCGAGTACGAGCCGTAGCTGTCAAAGATGGGGGTAAAGCTCAGCCCACGGTTCTCGGTCTTCCACAGCCCCCCCGATGCGGCAGCGACATACCAGACACTGCGATTAGTCGGGTCAATCGCCACATCGGCGATGCGTCCCGTGGTCAGGGTCGGGCCAATGCTCCGCAGCGCGAGGCCGCTCAGAGGGCTTGTTGGCTGCGTTTGTGGCGCGGAGAGAGAAAGAAAAAGGGAGAGGGCAAAAATGGCTGGGTTCATGATGCGAGCATTTTACCTGAGTCAGGCGAAAATCTACAGCGCGAACCCACCCGGCGCGAACCCACCCGGCCAGAACCCACCCGGCTTCGTTCGTTCCTCACTACGCCACCCTCCCTCAGGGCAGGGAGGGTTAGGGAGGGGTTCAGAGTCGCGGTGCAGGAGGCTTGAGGGGATCAGCAAAAGGCTGAACGCCAGTCGCTTTGGTCTTGCGGGCGTAGACTTTGCCGTCTTTGGTCAGTGCGTAGAGCGTGCTCCCCGACCATGCAAGCTGCGTCGTGGGCTCGGTAGTCGGATTGACGATGATCCCGTTCACGCGTCCTGCCTGATCAAGCACCTGGATACCGAAGGGGGAAGCGACATACAGCCAGCCGTTGGTGTCGGTCACCATCCCACCCGCGTTAGATTTCGTCTCTCCGTGGTTCACATAGACCTCGTGGTAGGGCTGCTGGTGCGCCAAGCTGCCGTCGGGCTGGATCACAAAGGCATGGATGTAGCGCTCGGTCGCGCTGGAGACCATCAGAAGCGTCTGATCCGGCACCAGTGTGATGCCACTAGCATCGGGAACGGAGCCGACGATCTTGGGCTTGAGCTTCGTATCCGCAGGAATCAGCCAGATATTGCCGCTAGCACTGGTGACGTAGGCGTTTCCGCTCTTCCCAACAACAATCTGGCGAGGTGCAGGAATCTTGAACGTTACGGCTTTTACAGGCTTTTGGTTTGGCGTCACCGGAAACAGAACCGACACCTGATTTCGGTTTTCAAGCGCAATAAATCGCTTCCCTTCAGGGCCACGGACTAAATCTGAAACTGGCCCCTCTTGCGCAGGTAGCTCTTTACCGTTAGCATCCAGGATGTACCACGATTGCCCCAACAATTTCCACGGGTCGGCGGCGGTGACAATCTTGGTGATGGGCTGCGGGGTGTCGGTGGCGACTCCGATGGGAGCGGGCCAGCCTTTCCAGACAAAGCGCAGGGCATCGGGGAAGAGCGCGGTGGACTGGACGCCGTCGTGGCGGCCTTCACCCCAGACCATCACCGTCTCGTACTTTGCGAACGCCAGGCCCGCCGCGAGGTCCGTGTTGCCAATCGGCCAGCTTCCCGAGTAGATATCCTGGTCGTTCTTGCCGTCTTGCTGGAACACCCGAATCGGCTTGGGCTCAAACTTGCGCACTAAAGCGCCGTAGTTAGTCGCGCCCCTTAAATCCGTGTAGGAGCCGATAAAGCTAATCACCCGGCGAAAGGCATCGGGCCTGAAAAACGCCGCAGTGAACGCTGCAATCCCGCCCGACGAGCCGCCCGCAATCGCGTGGTCGTTGGGGTCTTTGGAGAGATTGTATTTCTTGCCGACCTCGGGGAGCACTTCGTCAATCAGAAACTTGGCGTAACGATCCGTCGGCGAGTCGTACTCATAGCTGCGGTTGTAGCGGGGAAGCGCACTGGGGCTGGTCGGCGGGACGACACCTGGTGTAATAAAAATCCCGATGATCACTGGAATTTCGCCCTTGGCAATTAAGTTATCCAGGACGGTCGTGTCGCGAAAGCCGCCGCCGTCCTGCATCACCAGAACACACGCGGGCTTCTTCGGGTCGTACTGGGCGGGAATATAGAGCCGCATGTCCCGAACCGTGCCGGGGAACCACTTGGTGCTGGTGAACTTACTGCTCTCCGTGCGGCCCTTAGGTACACCGTCCTGCGGCTGTGAGTCCGGCGTGAGTGGGTAGACATTCTGAGCGAGGGCAACAATAGGCGTGGC
>JANNDD010000824.1:0-11377 GCA_031387365.1 Armatimonas sp.
GCACTCCAGCGCGATACTCCAGAACGGCCCATTGATGGCGATAGACCAGCGCGGGGTCCAGTTGTGAACCAGAAGGACGTGAGTGAGCAGGCTCTGCCACTCGCGTGAGTGCGGCGGCAGAATTGCAGGCACCATCATCCCTAGGAGCAGACTGATCAGCATTGCCGCGAAGTACGCGGGCAAGATGCGTCGGGCACGCCGCTTCAAGAAGCTTGGTGGCAGGGGCAGACCCACACGCGGGGCAATCGGTAGCATCAAGCAGAAACCTGAGAGCACAATAAAGATCGCCACTGCGACATGACCGAACTTAAGTAGGTGAAACCAGCGCGGGAAAGTATCGGGGGGGGCCACTGCCACAAAGCGCGCCCAGATATGATTGAGAACGACATAGAACGCGGCAAGCCCACGAATTCCCTCCACAAAGGGGTAGTACTTGGGGGTGCTCCTGGGTTGCATCTTCCCTATATTATCGGTTCCATGCGCGGAACTGTTAAGGGCGAGATGCCGTACAATACGGTGAAGAAAGGATACTTCAACCATGCGTTTCTCATTTGTTGCACCCGCACTTGTGGCTGCACTCTCGTTTTCTCTTAATGCCATTGCCCACGCGGGGCTCGGCGTTGGCGATCCCGCTCCCGCTCTCAAGGTAAGCAAGTGGGTCAAAGGCAAGCCCGTCACGCTCGCCAAGGGAAAAGTTCATGTGGTCGAGTTCTGGGCGACCTGGTGTGGGCCGTGCCGCACAAGCATCCCGCACTTAACGGAGCTCGCTAAGAAATTCCAAGCCAAGGCGGACTTTGTCGGGGTCAGCATCAACGAAGGAGCGCCCGAGTTCCAGGTAAATGTCGCCAAGTTTGTCAAAGAGATGGGCGCTAAGATGAACTACAGTGTTGCTGTAGACACCGCAGCGCGGGGCGGCTTCATGAGCAAGAACTGGATGGACGCCGCCAAGCAAGACGGTATCCCTACCGCTTTTATTATTGATAAAATGGGCAAGATCGCCTGGATCGGTCACCCGATGGAGATGGAAGCGCCGCTCGCGAAGATCGTCGCCGGAAAGTGGGATATCGCTGCCGAGAAGAAGCGTGCCACGGACATGAAGGCGGCGGAAGGGAAGATGCAGGCGTTTGCAAAACAGTTCAATGCGCTGCTTCTGGATGCGAAGCTCGACGAAGCCTTTGCCCTTTTAGACAAGGCCGTCGCGAGTAATCCTGCACTTGGTCTACAAGTCGCGCAGTCACTGAATCAGATCGCCTGGACAATTGTGGAAGGCAAACAAGAGCTTCCCGAGGAGCTTGCCAAGCTCAAGGGCTCAACCCTACCCTTGGCGCTGAAGGCCGCTGATCTCACCAAGGGCGAGGATGGTATGATCTTGGACACGCTGGCATTTATCCACTACAAGGCGGGCAACGTCAAAGAGGCACTCACGTTGCAAGAGAAGGCTATGACCAAGCTGCCCGCAGAAACCCCGGCGGAGATCAAGAAAGAGATGGAAGAGCGCCTGGTACTCTACAAGAGCAAGCAATAGTGGTGAACCAAGAGAGACAGGGCAAGTTGTTTTGACGTGCCCTGTCTCTCTTGAACGTCGCTTTGGCCGGGTACAATAGGCACATTCTTAGTGGAGGTTACTGGTATGGTTCTGAACCGATTTGCTTTCATTCTCTCCATCTTCGGGCTTGTTGTTGCCGCATACATGTGGAACATGCACTCGCATCCGCAGGACATCGCTTGTGGTATTCACATGACAGAGGTATCTCCATGCACCCAAGTTGCACTGAGTAAGTACTCACGCTTCCCCGTGGGGTACGGCCCTCCTGTCGCTATGTGGGGAACCTTCGGCTATCTTGGCCTCGCGGGCCTCGCCTTTCTGAGGACGTTGTTTGAGGATACGAAGCGTAGTCGGCAGCTCCTCACTCTCGGGCTGGTGCTTGCTACAGGGGCACTGGGATTTGCACTCTGGCTTACCTATATTGAGCTCTACGTGCTTCATGCGATCTGCAAGTGGTGCATGACAAGCCAGGGTATTATTGCAGGAATATTTTTACTACACTTGACCGACTGGCTCCGGCCACTGATCGGCGGGATGCCAAAAAAATCATGAAATCTGAGACGAAACTATTAGTGGTAATGGGAGCGATTGTCGCTCTCGGGGCGGGTTTTCTTACATTTACCCGAGATCCCTCGCTCGATCCGCCCAAGCCCCCTCCAACACCTGCGCCACTGACGGAGGCACGGTTTGCGGAGCTTGAGAAGGGGACACGTCACTTCAAGGGCCCGGCGGACGCGCGCTTCACTGTGATCGAGTTTGCTGATTTTCAGTGCCCCTCGTGTCGCTTTGCTTATGAGACGGCGATCAAAGACCTTGGGACGAAGTTTCCTCAGGTGCGCTTTGGCTTCCGGCACTTCCCGTTGGAGCGGCCCCACCCCTTTGCGATGCCCGCCGCGCTGATGTCCGAGGTGGCGGGTCGTCAGGCACCGGAGAAGTTCTGGGAGTCCTACGAGGCACTGATGAAAGGCAAGGAAGAGCTTGTGGACACGGTGTTCATTGAGAAAGCCGCTGTGGCAGCTAAGCTTGACATGGAGCGCTACAAAAAAGAGAAGTCCGATACAGCTTTGCTAAAAACGGTGCAGGCCGACCGCGACACGGGGATTAGCTTCGGAGTCAACGAGACGCCCACGTTTTTTGTGCACGACAATAAGACCAAGCGGACGATGATGGTCACGGGCTATCGCCAGCTCTATCCGGAGCTAAAAGACATTCCTGGGCTGCCGACGCCTATGCCACCCTCGGATGGCTCTGCAACTCCGCCGCCCGGGGATGGCTCCGCACCTAGCGCAACCAAGTGAGGTTCTGTACCCTTCTGTTGGTTCGTCACGGCGAGACCGACTGGAATGCGGAGCAGCGCTGGCAGGGGCAGTGTGATGTCCCCCTCAATGAGACAGGGCGTGCGCAAGCACGCCGCCTAGGGGCGCGGCTTGCCCGGCTTTGGGAGCTAGGGGCACTCCCCCGACCGACGCGTCTTCTTGTCTCTGATCTTTCTCGCGCCGTCGAGACCGCTCAGCTACTCAATGTGGCACCGCTTCTGGAGACCGATTTCCGGCTTCGGGAGCGTGGTTTTGGCTCGTGGGAAGGCAAGACAAGCGCGGAAGTCGGTCATGCGCCCGGAAGCCGTGAGCGTGCCTCGGATGCGGAATCCATAGAGAGTGTCTGGGAGCGCATGCGGGCAGTGACCGAGCCGCTTGAGGGAGTCGTGCTGATTGTGGGACACGGTGGGGCGCTGCGAGCGCTCCTCGCCCACGCGGCAGGACATGGCCCTGAGGGAATGCGGCACTTTACCCTCGCAAACACGAGCCTCTCTGTTGTTACCTATGCGCCGCAGGACAGTAAACTCCTCCGCCTCAACGATATCGCGCACCTCGAGGATGGAATCTAACGTATGCAAGATAAGAAGAATCTACCTAATTTTGCCGTGGTTGCTCCCGGCATCTGGCGAGGTGCCGCTCCTACGACCGAGGGGTTTAAGCAGCTCAAGACTAAAGGCGTGCGCACCATAATTGATCTGCGCATCGAGAAAAAAGGGCAAGCGGAAGAAGAAGCCGCCACTAAGGCGCTCGGGTTGAAGCGTGTGCGTATCCCGATGGGAGCGGAGGCACCTACCGAAAAGCAGGTCAAGGAATTTCTCGGGCTGCTCGGCAAATCGGCGACGGAGCCCGTGTTTGTGCACTGTCAGCATGGGGCCGACCGCACGGGAGCGATGGTGGGGATTTGGCGTGTCACACAGCAGGGCTGGGGTTTTGATCAGACCTGGGTGGAGATGCGCAAGTACGGCTTTAAGTCGTGGCTGAAAGAGCTAAAAGGTGCGGTGGAGAAGCGGGCGAAAAAGAAATAGGCCGGGGCAGCTTGCCCCGGCCTATTTTTAACCACTTATCCTACTTCTTGCCGCCTGCCTTGAGGGCATCGGCTTCCTTCATGAACTTGCCATCGGGACCTTGCCAGCGATTGGCTTTGGCATTCCAGACCGGCTTGCCCGCTGCCATCTTCGATGCGCCCGCTGCCATCTTCGATGCGCCCGCTGCCATCTTAGGTGCGCCTGCGGTTGCCGACTTTTCGCCACCGGCTTTTACAAACCGCCCCTTGGCATCACGGGCTGCTCCCGGCTTCTGAGGCTCTTCTTTTTTGGCGTCCGCCTTGACAAACTGTCCTTTTGCATTACGTTGTGGGGCGACTTTTGCGCCTTTTTCCCCTGGCTTTGTCTCGCCGGGTTTGGTACCCTGGGCAAACGCCGAGAAGGAGAAGAGGCTCACTGCGCCAAGCGCGATCAAAGACGAAAGTACACGATTACGAAGCATTGTTGGCTCCCTGTTTCTTAGGTTAGTGGTGTAACCCAACATGGTCACACCTGTATTTTGAGTGTCTGTGGCATGAGAAATGTTCCACAGACGGGTACAGTATAGCATGTCGTCGTCACTACAAAAAGTCTTGCCTCGGCGCTGGTATTTGGATGCACTCTCAAGTCTGGCTTTTTTAGCGCTGGGGGTCTTTCTGATACGGCCCTTGAAAGCATTTCCTCCGCTCGCGGTGTTTGTGGTCTTGTTTCATCTGGGAATGGCCTATTTTTTTGGACGCAGTGCGTTGCGTAGTCTCTTGAAAATCCGACAAGCTCCCTGAATGGATCGCGACGAGGCTGGTAGAATACCCTCGTGGAGAACTTCAAGCGCCTGCTGCACTATCTACATCCTTACCGCGTTCGGGTGGGGCTGTCCGTGATTTTGATGTTCGTGGTGACCCTCTCCGCGATCCCCATGCCGCTCTTTCAGAAGCAGATTCTAGATGTGGCTATTCCGCGAGGCGATACGAAGCTTCTCTGGAAGATTTTCTTCGCGGTGATTGCTCTCTCGGCGGCACGTGGCGTTGTCTCTTTCACTCTCAACTATCTGATTTCCTGGCTTGGGCAGCGCGTCGTTTTTGACCTGCGCTTCCAGAGCTACCGGCACCTTCAGCGCCTCTCGCTTGCCTACTACGATGGTCGTCAGCCGGGCAAGATCATGGCGCGTCTGACGGGCGATATTGACGTGATTCAATATGCGCTCACGCAGGGCTTTGTCTATCTCATTACGGATCTCGCGACTCTGGTGATGATTATCGGCTGGCTCTTTTATATCGAGTGGCGGCTTGCACTGATTGCACTCATCACGCTACCGCTCTATGTGGTGAACTATAAGCTACTCCTTGGGCGGATTCGCCCTGTCTCGGTCGAGCTGCGCGAGAAGTGGGAGCAGATGCTGGCGGGTCTCACGGAGAAGATCGGTGCCATCGCGGTGGTGAAAGCCTTTGCACGTGAGGGCTATGAGGAGAGCGAGTTCATTAAGGCCGAGCGCGAGCGCTTTGTGATCGGGATGATGCAGACGCGCCTAAACCGTATTTTGGGGGCCAGCAGTCAGCTCATCCGTATGCTGGGCACCGCCACTCTTCTCTGGTTTGGGGGAAAGCTTGTGGGCTTTAAGGAGATGACGGCGGGGCAGCTCCTGGCATTTTACTCCTACCTGGCCTACCTTTACGATCCTGCCGTGCGTGTGGTTGACTTTAATGTTCAGCTTCAGTGGGCGGGGGCTGCGATTGAGCGGGTCTTTGAGACATTGGACACGCGCCCCGAGATCATAGATGCGCCCGATGCCACCTATCTGCCGACCGTGAAGGGCGCGATCCACTTCGACCACGTCCACTTCGGCTACGACACGACCAACTTGGTGCTCCACGACATCAATTTTCGGGTGAATCCTGGTGAGATTATCGCGGTTGTCGGGCCGAGTGGGGCGGGTAAATCGACCCTGGTCAACTTGCTCGCGCGCTTTTACGATGTTACCAAAGGCCGGATTTTTGTGGATGGCCACGATGTGCGTAAAGTGCGTCTTGAGACCATGCGCCGCCATATTGGCTTAGTCTCGCAAGAAACCATTCTCTTCTCGGTCAGCCTGCGTGAGAATATCCGCTACGGACGCAAGGAGGCCAGTGTCGCCGATGTGATCGCCGCCGCTAAAGCCGCCGATCTGCACGAATTTATCCTCGCACTTCCCGACGGCTACGACACCAAGATCGGAGAAGACGGCATCAAGCTCTCGGGTGGGCAGAAGCAGCGCATGGCAATTGCACGTGCCCTACTCGCCAACCCGCGTATTCTGATTCTCGACGATGCCACGAGCGCCTTAGACTCCCACACCGAGTCTCATATCCAAGCCGCCCTCGCCGAGCTGATGAAAGGGCGCACGAACTTCGTGATTGCGCACCGCCTCAGCACGATCTTAAACGCCGACCGCATTCTGGTCATGCAAGACGGTAAGATTATTGACCAGGGCACCCACACTGAGCTCAGCGCCCGCCCTGGTCTCTATCAGGACCTCTACAACGAGCAGTTTAAGACTGTCCAGGATCTCACCGACGAAGAAAAAGCCCGCTTGCTCGAAGCGGTGTCAGAACCCATCACTTCGTAGGCCATCACCAGCGGTAGTCCACGGTTTTTAGAAACACTCGTGAGAGCACCATGTGGCCCGTCGGGGAGGGATGGACTTTATCGCCCGCTAGTGTGCCAAACGCGACACTCTGGAGCGCTTTGTCGTAGGCGGCTTGCGTGTCTCCGAAGCGGCAGCCGGTCTCCTTGGCGAGCTTGCGGACGATCTTTCCGTAGACATCCATCTGTGCACGCATGGGCTGCGCTTTATCCGGCTCGACGTAAAACGGCGTGAGGAGCGTGATGCCTTTAACCGTTGGTCGGGTTCTCTCGATCAGCTCACGGTAGGATTTCTCGAACTCCTCCGGGAAAACGCTGTCCGGGTTGTTGGTGCCCGAGAACTGCCGCCAGACATCGTTGGTACCGATCATAATGCTCAGCCAGTCCGGCTTGAGATCCAGCACGTCTTTTTGCCAGCGCGAGACTAAGTTCCGAATCGTGTTTCCACTAATGCCTGTGTTTAAAACCCGGATCTTGCGCTCGGGATAGGTTGCCCCGAGTAGCGCATTGACCTGAGCCGGGTAGCCGCCCCCGAGCCCACCGCCCTCGCCGACAGGCCGTGCTCGTCCTGCATCCGTAATCGAATCGCCGATAAAAAGCAGTGTCCCACTGTCAATCTTCATAAAGCTCCAACTCCTCGTAAAAAGGCACGGGCAAGGGTCATGTGCCCCACCGGGCCGGGGTGAATCCGATCCCACGCAATACTCGCGGGATGGTTGTGTGCAAGAAGCGCATTAAAGGCAGCCTGCGTGTCCACGAAAATCGCCTCGAACTCTTCTGCAATCTCATGCACCGCCGCGCCGTACTCATCCATTCGCGCACGCATGGCATCGTCTGGGTTGGCTTCGATCATAAATGGGGTCATGAGCACCAGGCCCTTGAGCTTGGGGCGCGTGCGATGGCAGAGGCTCCAGAGTGTCTCACTGTACTCCGCAAGCGGTACGGCGCGTTCGGGGGCGAGGGGGGCGTCGAACTGTCGCCAGACATCGTTGATCCCGATCATTACGCAGAGCCATTCAGGAGCCAGATCGGTCACATCGGACTTCCAGCGAGCCGCGAGATCCCGCACCGTGTTGCCACTGCTACCGACACTTCGGACACGGATCTGGCGTTCGGGGTAGGCTGCCCCTAAAATCGCCGCCACGTCACGAACATACCCACTGCCGATATCTCCCCAGCTCCAGGGGTTGGCCTCGCCGACAGGGCGGGCGCGGCCACAATCCGTGATTGAGTCACCGATAAAAAGTAGATTCGAGTTGGCTTCAATGCGCATAGCCTCTGCTTCGGCAAGACACTTACTATTTCCTGCATCCGATTTAACTTGTCCCCCGTTTTTGCGTCCGGCTGTCCCCTGAGCCGTCCTTGAGCGTGCGCGAAAATAGAGTCATGATGAGAAAACAACTATCCATTACCCTAGTCGCGCTGGTGCTATTGCTCGGGTGCTCCGCGCGTGTTCAGGCCTTCGACACAGGGCACCACTCCGACCTCACGCGCGAAGTACTCAATGAGTTCGGGTTTGGCTCGACATCTATCAAGATCGCGCAGGTTGAGAACTGGATGGTGGACTACTACACCAATGCGCCCGGCACCGGTATCAAAGAGGACCTCGCAAAGCTTCACTTCGACGACCTCGAAAACAGTGAGTACATGCGGCACTACTGGGGAGTGCTAGCCAGCAATACCCGCACGGCGGTGCAAAAAGCTGCCTCTGAGGGCAACGCGATGAAAGTGCTCGCCCTCATCGGGATGTCGCTTCATGCCGTTCAGGACTTTTACTCCCACTCCAACTGGGTCGAGATTCGCGGTAATCCGAAATCGGGCTACGACTGCACAACCTACTTCGATGCTCCCAAGGCAGTGGGCCTGCGCTCTGGACACTACCCCAACGCCTCGCCCGTCACGGACAAGGACCATGGCGATTACTACGCGGGGATGAACCACGACTCCTACAACCGCCCAAACTGGGATCGGGCCTATGTGGCAGCCTACGCAGGATCGGCGCAGTGGGTTGGGGCGATTAAGAACTGGGCTGAAAAAGCGCGTCCTGGAATCTGGGACGAGGTGCAAGATATTCGGGGTAAGGAGTTTCAGGCCGCGCTCGACAGTGATCTCAAAGCTGCCTACCAGCTCTCGGCGTGGGTGTTGACGCTCCGTGACAACGGCCACTGGAAAGGCTGGGGAAGTGGCAGTGGCACCGAGTTTGGGAAAGCAGCGGCAAGCTATTCCGTCGCTATTTCTCCCCTTGGCTTGCATTTTGTTGTGAATCATTGGCACCGAGAGCTGACGGTTGGGCTCGGTAAGTCCCTGATTAGCTCGCCGGATCTGCCCACAATGCCCACGTTTCCACTGACCCGCCGCGCTGTCTATATTCGAACGACGCTCGTTGAGGAGCTCCCTGTCGACTCCGTGAGCGACAAGCTAGATCAGCTCTACAAACCTGATTTCTTCGCTCGAATTCGGGTAGACGGCCTGACATTTACGGAAGCGATGCGCGTAGACACCTCGTCGTTTGTCCCACACTGGATCACACTGACCTTTATCCCGAACTATAAAGAGAGTATTCCCGTTCGCTACGAACTCTTCGATGAGGATGGTTTTAGCGATGAGGTCTGCGATATCAACCCGAGTGCGGACAAGACTCGGCTTGACTTCTCGGTCAACCTGAAGACCTTGACTCTTTCCGGAGATCTAACAGGGATTCACCGAACCAGCGACACGGCTGCGAGCAGTGAAGGGGCAAAGCCCCAGAAGGGCCGCGCCCGCATCAAGCTCTTGGTGACCACGGTTCCACTGACACGGTAACGATTAATGACACGGTAACGATTGAATCGTCCGGGCGGTATAATGGCCTGTTATGCCTAAACGCCTCGCGCCTGCCGGGTTTTATCTCCTGGCAGGCGTTATTGCTGTCTCTGATCAGGTTGTCAAAGCCCTTGTCAAGGCCCAGATTCCGCTCCATACGTCGGTGCCACTCTGGCCGGGGGTATTTCACCTAACCCACGTCCAGAACGATGGGATTGCGTTTTCCATGCTCGCGGGTAAGACCTGGCTGATCACGATTGCCTCACTGCTAATCATGACCGGGATTGTTCTCTCGGAGCGGCGGACAAAAGGCGGGCTGGATCGTTTCACGGGAGTTGCGTTGGCGTTGCCGCTCGGGGGGGCGCTCGGAAACTTAATAGACCGTCTGCGCTCCGGGCTTGTCACGGACTTTCTAGACTTTCGCGCGATAAATTTTGCCATCTTCAATGTCGCGGACACGGCGATTACCACGGGGATTTGTCTGCTAGCGATCCGCAGTTTCCTGCTGAGCGATCCGAGCGCTCCACCTTCGCCACCCCAAATCGCCACGGAGGAGAGTGCCTAATGCTTCCCATTCTGTTTCATATCGGGAGCTTTCCGTTGCGCTCGTGGGGCCTGTTGCTCATGATCGCCTTTCTCATGGGGGCCTGGCGTGCCAGCAAGGCAGCGCCACGCTATGGGATCAAGGTGGAAGATTATTGGGACGCGTCGCTGGCCGGGCTCTTTGGGGGCGTTCTCGGGGGGCGCTTGGGTTATGTTCTCCAGAACCTCTCCACCTATCTTGAAGACCCCAAAAAGGCAATATTTAGTATTGCCGCTGTGTGGCAGGGAGGAATGACGAGCTTTGGGGGCCTGCTAGGCGGTATCGCTGTCGGGCTCTATGTCTGCAAGAAAAAGGGTATGAATCTCTGGGATGCGATTGATTTAGGGGCTCCGTCGCTGGCAATCGGGATGTTTTTTGGGCGAATTGGGTGTTTGCTCAATGGCTGTTGCTATGGTCACAAGTGTGAGCTTCCGTGGGCAATGGACTTCCACCCCGACGAGCATACCGCGATTCTGGGCGTCCATCCCACACAGCTCTACGAGGCTCTCGGAGTTGCGATTGCCTATGTCATTTTGATCTCGCTGGAGAAGCGCCGCGCGTTCCGAGGGCAGATTTTCCTTGCGTTTTGTGTTCTCTACGGCATTGTACGTTTTGTTGTTGAGATCTGGCGCGAGCAGTCGGGTGCGGAGTCCATTAAGGCAGGGCTCTCCACGGGACAGTGGGCAAGCCTCGGGGTTGCGCTTATCGCCGTCGCAGCCTGGCCGCTTCTGGCGAAGAAAAATCGAATTGAGTAGTTCCCCCCTAACCCCCGCCTCGCGGGGGGACAATGAGGAATTTCCTTTAATTTCCCCCGCCGGGCGGGGGGGAGGGGGCTGGTTGTTATGATTGAGTTAGTGGTTACGGAGGCAGGAGGGCGTTTAGATGCGTTTCTTGCCGAGCATCTTCCCGAGGTCTCCCGCTCGCAGGCGGCGCGCTGGATTGATGAGGGCGCGGTGATTGTCAATGGGAAAGCAGTCAAGGTGTCCTACAAGACCCAGGCGGGCGATACGATTGGGGTCACACCGCCTCCGATGAAGAGCACTGAGCTGGTTCCTGAGAATATTCCTCTCACGATTGTCTTTGAGGACGAGGACTTGCTGGTGATTCACAAGCCCAAGGGAATGGTGGTGCACCCTGCCCCCGGCGCACGAACCGGCACGCTAGTGCACGCGCTGCTCCATCACTGCAAGGGCAAGCTCTCGGGAATCGGTGGGGAAGAGCGTCCGGGCATTGTTCATAGATTGGATAAAGACACATCGGGTTTGCTGGTCGTCGCCAAGAACGATGTCGCGCACCGTCACTTGCAGGAGCAGATTCAGAGCCGTGCCGCCAAGCGCACCTACGTGGCGCTGATCTGGGGGAGCCCCAACTTTGAGGACGCCTTGATCGAGGCCCCGATTGACCGGCATCCTAATGACCGGCACCGGATGGCTGTCAGCCAGCCGGGTGATGGCCGTGAGGCAGCCACTGAGGTGCATGTACTGGAGCG
>JANNDD010000836.1:0-8014 GCA_031387365.1 Armatimonas sp.
CGCTCCAGAAGCACCGGCGGCAGAAAGAGCGTGTCGGCATTGTTGTCAAAGCCACCACCACCGCCACCATCGGCAGGGAATACATCGGCGGGCTTGAGGGCTACTCCAAACAAATCGCGGACGGTGTTGTTGTACTCCAACCGGCTCAGGCGACGTAGCACCGTATGCCCTGGCACCGCCTTCACCGGCGCGGCATCAAGCACGAGCGTCAGATCCGCGATCAGCACATCGCGCTGTACCTGCGAAAGCCGTGCGGAGCCCTGCGGCGGCATACTTCGGTCTTTGAGACGCACCAGCCCCTTGCGCCAGTTCTCCGCATTTTTATGGATCCCAGACACATCCGCCGGATCGAGCGAGACGCCCCCACTGGGCTGCGTCCCCGCGTGGCAGCTCAGACAATATTGCTTTAAGAGCGGCAGTGCCTCTTTCTCATGGTGCACCACCAGATCCACCGGCGGCTGCGCAGAGGGCGTAGCCGAAGCCAGTACTAGCAACCCAAACGGCAGCAGAGCCAGAAATCCGCCACGATGGAAAAGACGAGTCATGGCTTAATTACACCTCAGTCAGGATCGAAGCTTTTCGAGCCTCGAAGTCCGCTTCGGTGATCAGGCCCTCTGTCAGTAGCTCCCGGAGGTTCGCAAGGCGCTCCTTGAGGCTCCCCAGGCTGGCTGGAACGGGGGCGACGGCGACGGGTGCAGGGCCCACCGTAGCTCCTCCGGGCGGCGGGGGCGGGGGGGGGACAACCGGCGCAACCACAACAGCGGGCATCTCAGGGTTGTAGTTGATGCTCTCTAAGTAGTCCGTGATGGCCTGCTGGTAGGGGCGCAGAATTATACGCCCGAAGTTTCTTGCGTTCTGTGCCTCCACATGGGTTAAGAGCTGCTGCCCCAAAAGCTGGACGCCTTGCTCGACCAACTTGGCCTGGATCCCTCGGTCAATCTGCTCTTTCAGCAAGCGCTGGTCACTCAGAAGTAGCACCATCTCACGGGCCTCACGTGGCGGACGGCTCGACTGCTCAGCCTCACTCTCCGCAGCCTGCATGAGCTTGGCTAGATCGCCCGTGATCGAGACAAAGGTTCCGAGCGGATCGGTCTTGGCCATCCCAAACCGATCCCGGTAGCTCGCAATAAACTTGACTGTCTCCTTGGCACCAGCGGCGGTGTAGCGTGTGTCACGTTCCTCGCTAATGACCCCCACCGCCCAGCCCACGCAGAATGTCTGCCAGGCTGCTTTCTGATCCTCGAAGCTCGGGGGCGCGATACGGAGCCACTCTTTAATGTCTTTACGGGTGTGGATGGGATTGGCACTCGCGCCCGCGGCCTTAGACTGCTCGTAGGCGAACTGGTAGTTCTCCATCCCTTCCAGGAGCCGCAACGGAAACGCCGCCCGCTCCCGCAGAAACAGCACCTGGTGCTGCTCGCCCGCGTTGGTGATCTGGCCGTCGCGGATGCCCTGCACGGTTTCCTTGAGCATCTTCATGAAGACATGCTCACCATCAGAGCGCGGCTCGGAGCCATGCATGACTCCCACAATGGTCTGGGACTTGTTCTGGTGGTGCTTGTAGTTAGGGGCGTTCTCCGCCAGATGAATAAACGGCTGCGAGAGCGCATGAATACGCCGCAGCTCCTCAATGGCGCGATCCGTGCCCACGCCAAAGCGCTCAAAGAACTTCTCTAAGACCGACTCTTGCTCCACGGCCTTGAAGACCACCCGGCAGCGCCCAATAATCCCCGAGCGCACCCGGTTCAGATCCGCATCGCGCAGGCCGTAGATATTGCCGTTGGTGCCTAGCTCCGCGAGAATGTCCGATGACGTGGTATTGACGGTGGCGTTGCCCGCATCCGCGCCATTGCCCACATAGGCCGTGTAGCGCTTATCAATATCACCTTCGACGTAGGTAACCTGGCCATTCTCCAGCTCAACACGACGCCCCCGATCAAAGATCACCAAGCCATTAACATCCACGGGATTCTCGACCGCGGTCTGCTCCTCTTTGTGGAAAAACGCCTCCAGGCCCTTCATCCGCTCGATGTAGGCATCCATCTCGGTCTTGAGGTTCTCCAAGACCCCCAGCATGCCCGTGTAAAAATAAATGGCGTGCTCTGCGGTGCGGATATCCAGAAGCGTGGTCTCCCACTGCCGGGCGCGGGTCAGGTACTCTTCTTTTTTCTCGTCAATCTCCTTGCGCTTGGCTCCCATGATCAGGCTGAGCATGTTATCTTTGGCCAGCCGGTTTATCTCCGAGATCTGAGCGTCCCGTTTCTCCGCAATCGGAGCCATGGTCGGCTGGGCCTCGTCACGGATCCGTCCCAGTTCGACGGCATAGGCCCGGAAGCGCTCGACAGCATGATCCAAGAATGCCCGCGCAACTCCATGCCGTCGGTTTGGATCGTTCACGCACTCACTGATGAAGCTACGAAGCGCCTGCTCTTTTGCCGGAACCATTCCCCGCAGGTTCTGCTGCATCTGGAAGAGATACTCGCCTAAATTGCCGCGCTGCTTGGAGAGAATATCCGGGTTGGGATCGGTGTCGTTGAAGCGGCTCTGGTGCTCACCCTGGCGCGCCATTAAAAACGCCCCGACACTGTCGTGGCCGGGATACGCCGCGCTGTAGCTGCGATTCACTCCGTTCCAGTAGGCAAGCGCCACATCGCGTAGTAGCTCCCCAGACTCAATATTGGCCACCTGGATGCCGCGCTGGATGTTCTCCATATCGAGCCCCAGTCGCCCGATCTCCTGCTCCGCGAACGCCCCGACATTGCTGACGCGTGCCAGAGGCTCGGTCCAGCGAGTGAGAATCTGCCGCGCCAAGCGGCTGGCGCAGGCGTGGAGCACTTTATCTTTCGGGAAGTGGACAGCAGCCAAGCCCATCGCAAGATAGTTCTGCGCACAGCCCAGATCATCGGGCGTGGTGAGAAACTGATCGAAGTTATCGCGGTTGGACTTCTTCTGGCGCTGGAACTCACTGGTCAGGTCCAGAAACACCGAGTGCCCTACCATCTCGACCATCTTGTCCACACTGCCTAGATTGGCCGCCGGGCTTGACGTGTCCACCAGATAGGTGTAGCGAAACGGCGGGTCGGCGTTCTCGATGCCGGGCTGGTCGGGCTTGTACTGCGCGGTAAACGCCGACGCTGAGTCCGTGTAGTGATTGAGCTCTAATAGGCTTGCGTAGGCATTGGGCCGGTTATCCACCGAGACCGCAGACGTATTGGGCGGGATGCCGAAGATGCCAATGATCTCCAGCATGCGCTGGTCTTTGAGCAGCTCTTTGACAGTGTAGGCAAGATCCAAGAACATCCCCGAGCCCGTGCCACCCAGCAGTGAGCCGACGATATAGACCGTGACGCCCTCCGAGACCTGCAGGCCGTTCTTGATCGCCAGCGCCTTGCTGGCGTCTTTGGTGATCTCGGTGTACTCCTCCTCAATGCGCCGGGCGATGGTGTCGTAGTTCCAGAAGTAGGCCAGCCGCCCGCGTGCCCGAACCGCACCTGCGCCCTGGTGGATATCCCCCGAGAGCGTCCTAGGATCGAGCCAGTCTCTCAGGTGCGGGTACTCTCGTAAGTTTCGGCGGAGCTGCTCCACGCCGTGCACCGAGCAGTGGATCTTGTCGGCATTATCTAAGTTGGCTGCATCCGAGTAGTTGGGGTTCTTGCCAAAGATCGCCTGGTCGGTGTCGAGGAGCAAGAACGAAACAATGGGCAGCTTATCCAGCGAGCCGTATTTCTGAATCATACGCTGGCGGACGTCCAGCAAGATCTTATGGCCCGTCCCTCCCACCGCAATCAGCAGTGAGCGGGAGATTCCCCGGAGCTTCTGATCCTCATTCTGGGCAAGAGGCGGAGCGGCAGAAGAGGACGCAGAAGATACGGTAGGGGTAGACGTGGGCAGCGGCGGCGGTGCGGAAGGTGTCGTGGTCTCGTCAGGCATAGGAACATTATACTCCGAAGCATAGGATGCGTCATAGTGCACTTCGGTTGCGGGCAGACAAGACTTGCTGTGTTATAGTGCACTATGCAAACACTCAAGGCAATCCTTACCCCGGACGAGATTTCCCAGCAAGTGCGTGTCTGGCAGCCGACGGCACGTGAGCGGGCATGGGAAGCAATCAGCTGGGCCCCAACTCTGCTAGAGGCGCAGCGGCTCGCCAAAAAAGAGAACCGGCTTGTCTTTCTCTTTACGCTAGATGGCCGGATGCAGCGCGGCCGCTGCTGAGGAGGAGCTTTTGCGACACGGGCCGTGTCCTTCAATGACTCCCGCGTGGTAGCCGCCCTCAACAGCCTGAGTGTTCCGGTCTACCTGGCCAACGATATGTTGGCGGGCGAGGAGAAAGCCGCACTTCAGGCAATCCACCGCGAGGGATTTGCCAAGAAGCTCTCCGTGGGGACGGTGCACTGCTTCCTTTTGGCTCCAGACGGCGCGCTACTAGACACGATCCATGTGGCGCAGGCCACTCCCCAGAGAATTATGGCGATGATCGAGCGCGAAGCCACAGCACAGAAAATCCACTCGGGGAAACCCCTCGTTCTGCCCCTAGCTCCCCCCCTGCCCCCCACGCCCAAGAACGGCCTGCGGCTCCACGTGGTCGCTCGGTACCTAGAAAAAAAACCAGACGGTTCTCTGGGGCTGATTAGTGGTGCAGGCGGAAACTGGAGCGCACTACCCGGCGAGGACTGGCCTCTTTTTGACGCCGCTGCTGCGCGGGCACTTCTCGCGGGAGAGAGATCGGTCGCCGAGCGCCTCTTGACCCACTTCTACCCTCCCACCGAGAACAACGACCTAAGCAAGAATGTTTTTGAGGCACTGGAGTGGAAAGCGGAAGCACAGCCCGCCGGGACAATTCGCCTCTCCGGCAGCCTGACTCTGAAGCACTCGTTCTACAGCCGCGATGATGACCGTCGGGTGAGCGCGGATTTTGTCGGCTACGCCAAAGGGGCACAGTTGACGCTCGTCACGACCCGAGCAACCTATAATAACCAGCCCTTCGCCGTCGCCGTACAGAGCGTTTAGCCGAGCATCAGGTACACTTCAGAGTATGAAACTGACCTGGACCGATGCGGAAGATATTGGAATTGAGCTCTACGACGCCAACCCGACCACCGACCCGCTGACCGTGCGCTTCACGGATCTGCACAAGCTCGTCACTGCGCTCCCAGACTTCGCCGACGATCCGCTGGCCTCCAACGAAGCCAAGCTGGAGGCGATCCAAATGGCCTGGTACGAGGAGTTTAAGGACAACCAATAGCCCCTACACTTCGCCGGGTTTGAGCTCACCGAGAAACTGCCCATTGACGGCGGCACGAAAACGCCCGAAGGCAAGCAGAGTAAGGCGCTCTACAGAAACAGCAGTGGAGAGTTGCAGGCGCTGGGTTTCGGGGTCGAAGCCGAGAAAACGGCCCAGGCCCAGGAAGCGGCCAGTCTCGTCGTGGAGGCCCAGGCAGGTTCCCTCCAGCGTGGTCAGCGAGAGTGCTCGCACCCGCGCCACGCCAAAGTGATCTAGGACAGGCCCCACCAGCGACTCCCAGCCAGGCCGTAGCGTCCCTGTGATAAAGAGTGTCAGGGTGGACTCCGAAATCTCTCCGTAGACCGCACTCAGGTGCAGCGCGGTGCCCGCCCAGCGTGCCAGGTGAGGGGCGATAGGCTGACCCGTTCCCAGGATAGTGCCCAGTGTGGTGATCCCCTCCAAGGAGACCTGATGCTCGGTGGCGTCTTCCAGAGCCCGTGCAAGCCGAGTCAGGCGACGGGTAGCACGAACACTGGGGGACTTTCGCAGCACGGCATCGGCGACGGGCAGGGGGGTGAGCTCCGCGCCACTGAGCGCGGCAAGCATCGCAGGCAGGCTCCCTAGCTCGCCCTCGCGCTCCAAAACTAAGATCCGACTTGGAGGGATTGCCTGCACCAGTGCGGCCAGAAAGCGCCGTGCGCCCGGCCCTTGCACGTAGCCGGGGGTGTCCATAAAGAACAAGTTGGCTCCGGCACTCTCCGCCTGTCGCACCACTTCGAGAAGCGCAATAACCTGCTCCAGCGCCGCACTGGCCGGGCTCAGCGCCCCGACAAAGCGTGTTCCCCCGCGCTGTGGGCCTTCAGGGGTCATCCAAGCCCAGCTCACGGTTCCGGGTGGCCCTAGCTCAGACTGCCCCGTGTCCGCGTCAATAAGCGCCACTTTATGGGTTCGAGCCGCCTCACGCGCGAGCTGATGAGCCGTGTAGGTCTTCCCTCGGTCACTTGCCCCCAGAATCAGAATCCGCTCAGCCACGGGCGCTTATTTTTTAAGCCGATCCGCGTATTTTTTACGGAACTCCGCGACATGGGGCTCGATGATGTACTGGCAGTACCCCGCGTTCATTTTCATCTTCTTGA
This sequence comes from Armatimonas sp., assembly GCA_031387365.1. Classification (GTDB taxonomy): domain Bacteria; phylum Armatimonadota; class Armatimonadia; order Armatimonadales; family Armatimonadaceae; genus Armatimonas. Next base: position 6,361 of record JANNDD010000836.1, read on the forward strand.
AGTAGTCTGCCTTCGTAAAGTTAGCGAAGTAGTTCTGGTGGTACTCCTCGGCCCTATAGAAAACCGTCAGCGGCTCCAGACTGGTGACCAGCTTATGTCGCCAGATCTTGGCCTTACTAACCTCGGCCATCACTTCCTGCGCCAGAGCTTTCTCCGCTGGGTTCTTAAAGAAGATCGCAGAGCGATACTGAGTGCCACGATCTTGCCCCTGCTGGTTGAGGGTCGTGGGATCATGGACGGTGAAAAAGATCCGCAGAATATCACGTGACGAGATCACTTTGGGGTCATAGGTGAGCTTGACCGCCTCTGCGTGACCTGTCTGCCCCGTAAGAACTTGCTCATAAGTAGGATTAATCCCACGTCCACCAGAGTAGCCGGACTCTGCCTTTACCACGCCCTTCAGCTCATTGTAGACAGCCTCAACACACCAAAAGCAGCCACCTGCCACAACCATTGTCTCTTCGGTTTTCATCTCATCTTCCTCGTTTAGTTGCTCTTCCATAGTGTTTCTAAATACATTCGACGGGCCAAGAAAGTTCCGTGTTCACTCCCGCAGGTTGGAGCGGCGGGACTAAAACCGTGCGAGAACATTCTCACGCTTGAAGAGGCTGGCAGCGAAAGCAACCGCGATACCGGCGTAAACCACGGAGGTTCCGCAGGCAAGCGCCACAAAAGTCGGGTTGAGCATTCCCTGAAGCGCCTGCTTGAGCACCAGTCCCGAGTTCGTGATGGGCACGAGCGACCAGTAGAGTGCGGCATCGGCACGCACGAGCATGGAGAGCATCGCCCCCACACTTCCCACCAGAATAATCGGCCCCACCATGGTCTGCATCTCTTTTTGGTTACGCGCCATTGTGGAGATCGCCAGCAAGACCCCAGAGCCCAGAACCGCTAGGGGAAGCTGCACGAGGAGAATCGCCGCGAAAGCCGCCGGTCCCAGGCTCAGGCCATCCTGAGTCATCCAGTGGAAAAACGGTAGCTTGATATAGAACGGCCAGAAGAGCCCCACTACCGAGAGTAAACTACTCACGAGCGCCGTGGCCGTGACGGTGCAGAACTTCCCTAGCGCAATGTCACGGCGAGAGAGAGGTGCCACGAGAAGTGTCTCAAGTGTCCCCCGCTCTTTCTCCCCCGCCACGGAGTCGGTCGCGGCCATGAGCCCTCCCATAATGGCGGAGAGCGCCAGAATGTAGGGAAGAAATGTCGCGAGAAGCTGCATCCCGCTGCCGCCACTGCCTTTGAGCTTCTTATCGCCCACAAGAAATGGCTTGACCAGCTGCTTAGAAAGCCCCGCGTCTTGGAGACGCCGTGCAGCGAGCAGATCACCACGCTCGGTGAGGAGCTCTTTAACGCGCTTTGCCGCCTGCTCGGAAGCTTCGTTGCCCGCATCTTGAACCACGGGAAGAGAGAGGGAGTCCCCGTTGGCAAGGCGCTCGTCGGCATCATCAGGGAGGATCAGTGCGGCTTTGTGGCTTCGATCACGCACTTTTGCCTCCGCCGCCTCAACACTCGCCACGGGCTCCAGGGTGATCTTACTCGCGCCCTTGAGCTCCTCCATAAGCTGCGGTGCGCGCTGCATCCCGACCACCCCCACTTTGATGGTCTCACTGCGGCCCTCTTTTGCCTGTTTCTGCGCCATCGTACCCACTAGTGC
>JANNDD010000841.1:0-1207 GCA_031387365.1 Armatimonas sp.
GCACTCGATACAGTCTCACTTAATCACAACCCTCCCAAGATGCCAAGCCTGACCACCAAACCTGCTACATGATCAACAAACTTTCTACGTTTTAGTGAGTCTGTGTTATCATCAAGCGGAGGGCAGAGAGTTTTGGAGCAGACACTGGGGCGCGCACTACAGGCACAACGCAAGGCACGCGGCTTGACGATCCAAGCACTCGCGGCACAAGCGGGGGTTCACCGGACGACCGTCTCGCGCTGGGAACGAGGGGAGGCGACTCCCTTCGCTTATGAGCTCACTCGCGTTCTGGAGATTCTTGACATCAGCCCGACGGAGCGCCAAAGCTACTACCGAAACGTCGAAGCCCCACGCGGGATTCAGATCGCCCGTGCAGGTACGAACGCCAACCTGCCCGTCTCTCTCGGCGAGCTCCTCTCGGTGCTCCGTCAGCGGGCGGGTGTTTCCCAGCGTCAGGTCGCTCGGGTCGCCGGTGTCACCCAGAACCTAGTGTTCAAGTGGGAGAAAGGCGAGTGCTGGCCCGACAATGTGAACCTCCACGCCTTTTGCTTTGCAATCGGAGCGAGCCAGGACGAGCTGGTTTTTCTCACCACCCGCGCCTGGAGCCAGGTGGAACCCCTCCCTCAAAACAGAGAAGCCTTGGACGACTTTATCCAAAGCGGGCACGATGACCTAGACACAACTTGGGCAGGAGTCTACCTAGCGGTCGTCGCCCGCTACCAGAGCCTATACCGTGCCGGTAAAATCGGCGAGATAGAAGCGCTCTCGATGCACGGTCTGTACGCAGAGTATCTGGCTTGGCGTCTGCATAGGTTCGAAGATGCCAAGCGTATCGTCGCCCCCATCATCGCAAGCCTGGGAAGAAGCCGTGGCACACTCACGCGGGGCCAGCAAGGGGCGATCCTGTGCCAGGTCCACTTCGACGATGCCTTTGGCAATCAGCGACTAAATGTCCCCCGGAACTACGGCTCAAAAAAGCTATGGGAAGGGAATCTGACTCTGTTGGATTCCCTGGGCCACCGCTATTCGGCAGGAAAAAAGGCTAACTATCACTACCTACTGGCAGACAACTGGGAAAAAATAGGAAATGTGGAGGCCGCGGAGGCCAACTACAAACACAACATTGCCTCGGCGTCCAGCGAGCGAATGACTCAGCGCAGTAGCTGGGGCTATGTCGATTTCTTATGCCGTCAGGGGCGATTTCGCG
>JANNDD010000874.1:0-20362 GCA_031387365.1 Armatimonas sp.
ACCAAGGAGAAAACGACCTCTGTGCCAGTCCATCCTAGCTATGCTACCTTGCTAAGCCTGGATTTTCATGCTCGGTGGTGAAGCATCTTCATGAAGACTGTTGAGTTGTTCTTCTCGGTTGTCGGCGTCATCGGATCGTTCGTGGCGTTAGCGACCATCGCAGACTCCGACTATTACGGTGTTGGCTGGATGCAGCGCGCCCAGAATTTGGCCGCGCATGAGCCTGCTTGGCTCGCGTGGACTATGACCGCAACACAGATTTGGGTGTGGAGCGAGGTGGTGGTGATATTGTTCAACAAGCGGCGACGAGCATTGCATGATTTCATCGCAGGCACAGTTGTCACGTCAGAGCAGAGGATTCCAGATGCACAGACCCACGCCGCCTAACCATGCGCTGCAGCGAACCCGGCCATCGCGTCCAGGTTGCAATCCACGCGTCTCGTGGGCCGGGTCGCTGAGCTTGGGTCGTTAGATATTTCCCAGGTTTATGATGCGGGTTCTTGCTCCAAGCTTTATCACAACTGCACCGCGCTCAGTGGAGAACTCGGGGGTAGGCTTGTGCTGGCCTTCGATGCGTAGCCGGGCGACGGGTGTGTGCTCGGTCTTGGGGGGGAAGGTGAGGGTGACGGATTTTGTCTTTGTGTCCAATGTCAGTTTCTCGAACTGCCCGGCATCCAGCACCAGCCAGAGCTTGAGGGGGGCGATGAAGACGCGCTGGCGGAGGCTGTCTTGCGGGGTGACGGTGATGGTTGTCCCGCGTTGCGTGAGTGCGCCACCGAAGGCTTGCCAGCCGAGCTCGGGGTCATTGACGATATAGCAGCCGGTGTTGAGGGCATGGCCTAAAAAGCCAGGGCCGTAGTCGCCGGAGTAGTAGTCCCAGCGGAGGGTGTCGGGGCTTGCGTGGAACGCCGCCGACGCAAACCCACCTAGATCTATATTGCTCAGGGGTGCCATCATCCCGCCGTAGCCGATCCGCAGGAGGTAGGTGTCGCCCGGGTGGGCGCGGAACTCGGTGAGCACGGGGAGCGCGTTCATCGCCGAGCCGTAGTGGTGAATCTGCCGCTCGATGCGGGGCAGCTTGCCGCCGTAGAGAAAGTCCCAGTAGCGCCGCGCATTGCTGTTGTAGCCCCAGTGCGGGATCGGCTGCATGTAGCCTAAGATCGAGTTGATCGAGACCGTCGCTTTATCGTCGTAGCCGAAGTGCTTGGTCCAGGCGTAGACCTCTTCCTGTCCGGTCGAGTCCCAGGCCATCTCGCTGCCAAACGGGTAGGCCTCCTTGCGCCACTTATCAGCCCGCTTCTTGGTCAGCACTTCAAGCTCCGTGGCCTGCGCGGCCCAGCCTTCGGCTTGGAGGTCTTTGAGGAGGCGCAGAAAGACCGTCCCCTCCATCAGGCCCAGCTCGGCGTAGCCCACGCGGCCGGAGAAGAGAAACTTCGTGGTCTGGAACGCTTGCTCTAAGTACCACTGCCAGTCATGGCGCTTGGTCATTCCCGGCGTGTTGCGCGCGACTCGGTAGAGGCTCCAGTAGGCCGCGACCACGTGCGGGTAGTTGAAGCCCCGCCCGATGTCCTCGGTAGCTTTCTTGCTCCAGCTGGTCCACGCCCCCCAGTTGATGTCCTTTCGATAGCCAAATTCAGGGAGCGCCTTGGGGTCGTAGAAGAAAAGCGATTTCTTAACGCCGTACTTGTTCGGGCCGCTGGCATACTGCAAGCCGCCCCACAAGACGCCGTCCACAAAGCGCTCGAATTGTGCGACTTGCGCAGCATCGGGCTGGAGAAAGAGCTTCATCGCCGCCGTCAGCCAGGAACCGGAGCCGCCTTCGTCCCCGAGGCCCGCGATCCAGGCGCGGCTGTCCTGCTCAACAATCTGGTTCAGCTCGCGGTCGTAGCTCATCACCGACGGGCTGCGGCCAAACGGGTCACCGGGCTTCTCGAACCACTGCTTGGTGAAAAGAAAGCTCCCAAGATTGGCGACGGCCTGCGCGGCGGGTTTGGTGAGCCAGTAATGGACGGTCTGTGTCAGGCCGTCGGTGTAGGTCAGGGTCAGCCGCGCCCGGCCCCAACCAATTGCTTTTACCGCATAGGCCGCCCAGCCAGCGGGCGTTTTCCCGGCGGGCGTGAGCGTGAGCGCCCCGGCGGGCTCGACCAGCATGCTCTTCACCGGCTTGCTATAGTTCAGGATCAGCCTGGCATCACTGTTTTGGGGGACGATGTACCCCGGCACGCCCACCGCCACGGGCCGCCCCGCCGCCGCGATTGCTTTCTCCAGCCCCCGAATGCTCTCTGAGAGCACAAAGCGCAGGCCGTAGGTGTGAGACTCGCCGGGCGCGAGGGTTGCTTTGGTGGGAACATTCCAGGGCATGACTTTGGCCCACTCTTTCTCGGCATAGGCCGTGCTATGCGCGAGCCAGGCATACGCCCCCTCAAAGGTCTGACTCGGACGAATCGGCTCAGGGAGCGGTAGGTACGCTTCAAAAGGTGTCTTTCCCTCAGGGAGTACGGCGAGTGCGGGGCCCGCGCCCGAGAGCCGTGTGACGCGTAGATAGCCCGCGTCCTGGCCGATATACGGATCGGAGAACACACACTTCTCGTGCGCTTGGGGCAGATCCCGATCCGAGATGATATTATTGAAGATCACCGGAAAGCCGACTGCGCCCAGCTCGACGGGAACGGTGCCGTTGTTGGTAATCGTCGCCCGTAGCACCAACTGTCCGCGCTCGGCAAGCCACTGTGTCTTCGTCTCCACTTGCCCACTGGCGCGTACCAACAGATCACCTAAGTGATGAAAGCCCTCGCCGAGGCGTGTAAGCAGCCGGTCCGTGGGCAAAAAATCAAAGCCCGTCGCATCGGCGACAAGGCCCAGTGGCTTGTTCGCACTCTTGGAAAGCGTCAGCGTCAGCCCCCCAGCACTCACCGTTGTCACGCCGCCCTCGCGCAGCTTTGCCAGAGTCAGCGGTGCCGTTGCTTTAAAGCGCACACGGTCTCTCTCAAACGCCGCTTGGACATCGGCCTCGCTCAGGCCAACATCATGCAGCCGAAGCAGCGCGATCCCTACCGGCCCGGAGAGCGACGTGCTGTTGTACTCGTTCTTAAACGCGGCGCTTCCATTAGCAGCGTTTTGCACGGCGAGGCGCATCGGGAAGCCCTGCGGAGTCGCCAGCCGCACATCCATGCTGCTCTTTTCCGCACCATTGTCGTAGAGGCGTGCGGTCTTGCCATCGTAGGTATAAACGAGATGGTGCCACTGCCCTGCACGGGGCGTCCCATGCCAGCCCATGTCCGCCGCCCAGTGGGTCGCGCCCCCGTAGGCACCGTTGTTGCCCCAGTTCAGCGCCATGTTCGTCGCCGTTGGCCCACCCCGTCGCCCCCAGGCAATCAGCGTCTCCTCATCACCATGAACACTGTCTTTCCATGCCCACACTTCGATTGTCCGGGGATGGCTCCCGCACAGCTCGGCGGGCACGGCGTGCTCGTAGGTGTCGCCCTTGCCATCAAAAAAAACGGCTTTCTGTCCGCCAAACTCCCGCACTATGGGGCCGCCCACGCGCTGAAAACCACTCCAGAGATCTCCCCCCGCATCGGGAGAGCGTGCATCGAGTTCAAAGAGCTTCATGCGGGCTATAATACCTTCATGCAAACCTATTCCGACGAGCTTGCGGCGTTTCGCAAATTGCAAGAAGACGAGCTGACCAAAGACGGCGGCTGGCTGAGCATGGTGGGGCTCTACTGGCTGAGCGAGGGCGACAACCCGCTGCCCCCTGCGCTTCGGGCGCTGGGCAAGCTTGTGCGCACGGGAGAGACGGTTCGCCTCTACACCCCCGAGGGCGAGCGCCGCTTACTAAGGCCCAACAGCCCCGAGAAGCTCACCAAAGGATCCGTGATGGGGCAGATTATTCAGCGTAGCAAGCGCCTGGGCGTCCGTGTTTATGATAGTGAGAGCCCGGCACGCAAGAATTTCAAGGGTCAGCACTGGTTTGCTCCTGACGAGGGCTATCGGATTACTGCGACTTTCCATCCCTACCCACAGGGCAAGACCCTTGCCATCACCAACGTGCTGGGCGACACCCAGCCCGTCCCCTGCCCCGGTTATGTGACCTTTCCTCTCAACGGCAGGCTCTGTCGGCTCGAAGCGCAGGGCACGCCAAGTGGGCTCTTTTTCAACTTCCGCGATCTCACGAGCGGCAAAGAAACCTACCCCGCCGGGCGCTTTCTCGACACCGAGAAACCCACGAACGGGAAAGTGGTCTTAGACTTCAACCGTGCCGTCAACCCACCCTGCGCCTTCACGGAGTTCGCCACCTGCCCGCTGCCTCCCGTCGCCAACTACCTCAAGATCGAGATTCCAGCGGGTGAGAAAAAGTACCACTAACTCTCAGGAAATGCCACGCGCCGGTAGACCTGCGAGAGGGGTACTGTGACAGTCACCTCCCCCAAGATAATTTTGAGCGCGTCGTCCTGCGAGCGAAAGTCCCCGACAATCGCCCAGAGCCCAACGGCAAGCTTCTCAAAGTGCGTCACCGCCACGCGGCTCTGGTCAATGAGAATGTAGTGACGTAGCGTCGTGATCTGCTGGTACTCCCGAAACTTATCGGTGCGGTCATCGGCCTCGGTGCTAGGGCTGAGCACCTCCACAATCACGCAGGGGTTCTGGAGCGCATCGTACAGATCCACCTTCCACTCGCCACAGACAACGCACAGATCGGGAAAGTAGTAGAGCCCCGATGTTACAGAAACCTTCTGGTCGCTTCCGAGAACATCGCAGTTCGCCTCAGTAGCTTCCAGCACGTTGCCCAAGGCACGTCCAAAGTTCATGGCAATTTGATTATGCTGTGGGCTTGCTCCTGCCACTTCTACTACCTCCCCACAGATATAATTCGACTTTTGCTTAGAACGCTCCAAAAATGCCACCCACTCGTCCACACTCATTTGTCCAATCACGCGCTCGGGGGCAAAACGTTGGTACGTTTTGGATTCAGCAATCAGAGTAGGCATACTACTGTTCTCCTCCCTGCCAGGATAGCACAATTTTGGTACAATCGCCGCATGGATAACTACTTTCCGCCGCCGGATAGTGCCGGTGGCTGGCGAACTCTTAAAGAGGCGAAGGCGCTTCGGCAACGCGCAGGCGTGGACAAGACTCGGCTGGAGCAGGCATGGGAGCAGTGCCAGCGCTGTAGCGCCAACTCGGGGCTGGTGATCGTCCGGCGTGGCTGGCTGGTCTCCGAAAACTACGCGGGCCGAGCGAGCCGGATGTGCAACCCGGACATGGCCTCGACAGGCAAGTGCTTCACGAGTATTGCGTGCGGCGTGATGCTCAAGGAGTTTCAGAGCAAGATTCCCCAAGGGCTGGATACCAAAGTCTTCACCCGCGAGTTTCTCCCCGAGGCGTTCCCACTCGACGATCCCCGCAAAGCCGAGATTACGCTGGGGCAGCTTCTGTGCATGTCAGCGGGCTTTCACGGCGAGGGCAGCAGTCCGGGCTTTGCCGATGGCAAGATCGTCCCGCTAACCCCCGTTCCTGGCCAGAATATCCGCGATCTGGATCAGTCATCTCTACACACCCCGCTCTGGTGTGATCCAGGCAAGGGGTACTCGTACTCGTCGCCCGCCCCGCACATCGCCTCGATGGTCTTGCGCCGTATCACGGGGATGGACCTCAAGGACTACATCGACACGCGCCTTGCCAAGCCACAGGGCTGGGGGGCGTGGGACTACTGCCTCCAGCGCGGCGACTTTCTCATGCCGCACGCCAACGGTGCGGGAAGCACCGCGCTCCACGCCACCGATGCCGTGCGCTTTGCCTACTGCCTTGCACGCGGCGGCAAGTGGGCGGGAAAGCAAATCGTCCCGCCGGAGTATCTCGCACTCTGCAACAAGATGCTGCCCTACAACCCGCACTCCCCGTTCAGCTTGCAGTTCGAGCACAACGCCGACGGCCACGTTGCCGGTGCGCCCCGAGATGCCTTCTGGAAGTCTGGAGCGGGTGGCTTCTGTCTCTATGTTGTGCCGTCGCTGGACTTAGTGCTCTACAAGATGGGCGGTGGCAACTTCCAGTACGACCCGACCTACACAAAAATCCCACAGCCGCAACAAGACACCAGCCGCGACAACTGGAAGCCAACGCCCCGCAGCCTCTTCCACGACGGCTCGCTAGGCGGCGACGACGGCCTGCGTAGAGTTTTAGAGATGGCCTGTGCATCGGTGGTGGATTGAGTAACTCTGTTCCGATAAAATACGAATATGACAGTTATCGAGCTAGAAAAGCGTGTGTTGTCTCTTGAGGAAACCCTGGAAAAGCTACGCCAGAAAGTAGAGAAAACGGAGGTGGCACGCCCCTGGTGGGAGCAAGTGCGCGGCACTTTTAAGGACGATCCAATCTACGATGAGGCAATGCGTCTCGGGCGTATCTGGCGTGATTCCGTGGATAAAGAAATAACGGAATAATGTACCTGTTGGACACGGACTGCCAGAGCCTGCTGGATCGTGACACGCCCGAAGCTCGCCGGATGACGGAGCAGATGCGCGGCTGGCTTGCCTGGATCGCGCAGGCCAAGACAATGGAGCTACAGGTCACCGGATACCAGCGCTTACGTCGGCACATCGAACGCTTTCGGGTAATTCCTGTCGTAGATTTTGATACACGGGCAGCTTCGGAGTTCGAGCGTCTTCGAAAAGCGGGGGTTCGTATCGGTACCATGGACTTAAAAATCGCCTCTATAGCCCTCGCAAACCAAGCCACTGTGCTCACACGAAACCTCCGTGACTACAGCAAAGTGCCCAATCTTCGGTGTGAGGACTGGACGATTAGTACCGAGGAATGCTGAAAACAATTTTAGCTAGTTTGCCACCAGATCACCAGACGTTCCTCCAGCACACCAACGGCGGTGAGTTGCTTCTCTACGTAAAGCTCTTTGGGATCGGCACCGGCGATGCGCTGGATTTTTCCGATCAAGTTAGCTTCCTGAGCCGCTTTATGGAGGGCGTTTCAGAGAAGACGCGCCTGCCGTTTGCCGTGGATGCTGGAGGAAGTGTCTTTTGCTACGACCTCACCCGCCCCACGGAAAGCGGCGATTATCCTGCTTCCCGAAGCAATCTTGAGCCGCTACCCTGCACTCCCCACAGATGTGGCTCGATTTCTGGGTTCGCTTGCAATCTGCCACAACTCCGCGCAGAGTGTCTGGTTTCTGACGCCGGAGGACTACGCAGGCACTCCGAATGGCGAGGGGTTTGCCTGGAATGAGCACTTTCCGATTCTCTATGCTGTCCATTCCGATTACGACTACCTTGCAGTAAGGCTGACGGCTGAGGGCTTTGGCTCCATCGTCCATAGCTTCGCTCCTTTCTGGGAAGAGCCGACTGTCCTGGCCCCAGATTTCACCACGTTTTTGGAGGTCTTTGCTACTGCTGCACAAGCAGCAGACCCTTCGTGGCCCTACTCAATTTTCCTAGCAATATTTCCTGGCCACTCGCCCTCTGAGCGGGAGTTGTGGCGCGGTACAATAGCATCCGGTGAGTGATAATCAGCTAGAAGTACTCCAGGAGCAGGTCAGCGCGAGCGCACGTCTCCGAGGGGTGGCAGACCGTATCCACACCGAGATTCTTGCCAGCCAGACCGGGGAAGAGGCGCTCCAGCAGTTCGCGGAGGCAGCACGACAGCTTATCGGGGCGCGCTACTGCGCCATTGGGGTGGCCCGGGCAGGCGGAGAGAGCCTAGAGGAGTTTCTGACCGCAGGACTGACTCCCAGCGAGCTGGAAGCCATCGGGGCCAAGCCACGCGGTGCGGGTATTTTAGGGCTCCTTCTCCAGCGCGAGACCCCCCTCCGACTGGAAAAACTAAGCCAGCACGCAAGTTCCGCTGGGATTCCTGCCCACCATCCCCCCATGGAGAGCTTCCTCGGGGTTCCTATACGCTACGACCAAACTGTCTTGGGAAGCATCTACCTCACTGAAAAACCCGGTGGATTCACGGAAGAAGATGAGCGGACGATTCAGGCGCTCTCGATGCACCTGGCCGTGGCAATCCGCAACTGGCAGCTCCTGAAGCGCCAGCGGGCACTAGTGGCGGGGCTTATCACCGCGCAGGAGGAAGAGCGCCGTGCGGTGGCCTACGACCTGCACGATGGCTTGACACAGTACGTCATGGCGGCTCACATGCACCTGGCCGCCTTCCAGCGTGTCTACGGTAAGGACGATGAGGACCTGACTCTGGGGCTCAAGTACCTCAAGGATGCGGTTGTCGAGTCTCGGCGGCTCGTTAATGGCCTGCGCTCACTGGCACTCGATGACATGGGCCTGGCAGGAGCGCTAGCACAGCTTGTCCAGGAAGAGAAAGTACGTGCTGGGTGGGCGGAGGCGGATTTCCTGCACAATGTGGAGGGGGAGCGCTTCAGCACGCCCCTCGTGACAGCGGTCTACCGGGTGGTTCAGGAAGCACTAACTAATGCTCGCAAGCACGCGGTGGCGCAGCACGTTCAGGTCACTCTCCTGCAAGAGGATGAGAACCTGCTGCTTTTGAATATCACCGATGATGGGTGTGGATTCGACCCGGGGCGTACCCACGCCGATGACAAACATATCGGGTTGCACGGAATGGCGGAGCGGGTTCGCCTGCTCGAAGGGACACTCCTCATTGAGAGTGCTCCTGGCAAAGGGGCCCAGCTCTCCGCAAGTTTTCCCGTTTCGTACCATGAGGAATAAAAACAAAGATGAGTACCCGATATAGCGTCGTTTTAGTGGATGACCACACCATCGTCCGTGGCGGAGTCAGGGCCATGCTACGCGGCACAGAGTTTGATGTCGTTGGGGAAGCGTCATCTGGTAACGAAGGGGTAACTGTGGCACAGGAAACAAAGCCGCACCTCGTGTTGCTAGACATCCGTATGGCCGGTGGCGATGGCTTCAGTGCCCTCGTGGCCATTAAGACAGCGCTTCCCAAGACAGCAGTGCTCATGCTCTCCACCTACGACAACCCAACCTACATGGCGCGCGCTGTAGCGGGTGGTGCTGCGGGTTACCTGCTCAAGGGAATAGACCACGATACCCTTTTGGAGGCCATGCGTGCCGTCTTGCGTGGTGAGCAGCTACTCACCGCGCAGGATCTGATTCGCTCCCTTAAAGTCGTAGGGGACTCCGCACAGGCCGCCGATCTCATCGAGCCACTCACCCGGCGCGAGGAAGAAGTTCTCAAGCTCGTGGCCACCGGGCTCACCAACCGGGAGATTGGGGGAGTGCTCTTCATCAGTGAGGGAACTGTCAAGACCCACGTCGAGCACGTCATTGGCAAGCTCGGCGTCTCCGACCGCGTACAGGCCGCTGTCTGGGCTGCCCGCCAAGGTTTAGTCAACGAAGCCGATCTCCCCAAGCTCTCGACGTACCACTAATACGCCATTTCGCAGACGGCAAACAGACAGAGGGAGCCTAAAATGGCTCCATGAGTCGGAGTGTGAATGGACGTTACCTGAGCTGCGATGGCGCGGGGTGTACTGCCTCGGTGCCGGTTCCGGTGCGCCTGGAGGGTGTCCGTCCCACGGAGGTCACTCCCCCCCGCTGGCTTTTTGTTCAGGAGAGCGGCGCTTGGAGGCACTACTGCCCCGACTGTGCCAACAAAATTGTTGCCAGCCGTCGAATCCGTCATTTAGCAGATTCTCAGAGCCGTAGCTTGGTCTAAAATCAAAGCATCAGATAACTTTCTGGAGGCTTATGATGAAACTAGAACCACTCTTTCGAATCGCTTATACCAAAGTCCTCGTCCCTGTGGACTGCACCCCACTCTCCCAGCAAGTCGTGCTGGAGGCTGCCCGCCTGATGGTTCCTATGACCGGTGCGCAAATGACCCTACTTGCCACCGTCCCCCCGACAGAAGGAACGAGCCCGGAGATGGACACTCTGCGACAGGCACGCTGGAAGCATGCGGAGCAGGCACTGGATTCGGCACGTAAGTTCCTCCGCGACTACGGCTACTACGTCCGCACCCGTATCCAGGTTGCCCCGGATGCAGCCCATGCGCTCCACGCCGAGGTCAAGGAAAACCACTACGATCTAGCGGTGATCGGAAGCCACTTCGGGCACCGTGATGAGCCCTGCGAGCCCTCTGAGGCCGATAAGTTGCTGGAAGGCTTTCCGGTTCCCATCGTGGTTGTCAACAGCCGAAGCAAGTAGCATAAACGAAGGGCTTGACGTTATACTGGGGCTGTCTTCCAAAGGAGAACAGCCCTATGTATTCGGATCAAGAACAGCCTCCCCCCACGCAGCCACCCGCCTACATGCCGCCCACGCAGCGTGTTAAGTTCGAGTTCATCGGCGAAGCGTTTCAGCTCCTCCAGAAGCAGCTCGGGGCCTGGGTCGGGGCTGCGACACTCACCGTCCTCCTGACCTCCCTCTTTATCAGCCCGATCTACATCTACTGGGCCTTTCAGCTCACAAAGAACCCGGAGCAGACCAACCCCACCGTCTCGGGCCTACTCTCCATCGTGGTCACTCTCGTCTCCACCATCATGGGCGCGGGCCTTCAGTACATGGCTCTCAAGCAGCTTCGTGGGGAGACACTGAGCGCGACAAGCTTTACCGGGGCTTTTTCCAAGTTTGGGCCTCTGGCGATCCTTGGGCTTTTTCTGGGCGCGGTCTCCGCCCTGTTTGGTGTCCTGCCGGGCTTTCTTCCCTTGCTCCTAATCGTACCTGAGATTCTTTTGACGACATTTTTTACGCTCAGCAGTCTTCTCATCCTAGATCGCAACCTGGAGCCCGTGGCAGCCTTGAAGGAGAGCGTACGGGTGATGCGCCAGGAGTTCTGGATCTCGCTGGCATTTATTCTGCTCAGTGGCATGGCATCAATGGTGGGCTTCGCTGCCTGTGGCCTTGGGGTACTGTTCTCCCTGCCTCTCTACCCCCTGTGCATTGTCCTGCTCTACCGCGCCTTCTACCCGGAGCGCTTTAGTCCAACCACAACACAGGAGGGCCAGTAGCCCATGCCTCCCTCCCACCACCTGAATATCGGTCTGGTCATGAACGCCTGGGCGCTCTACCGTGCCTACCCTTGGCGCTGGCTAGGGGCATCGCTGCTGGCCTGTAGTACGCAGCTCACGCTCTGGTTGCTTCTGGTGCGGCTCATCCGAGTCCCAGAGGAGGGCTGGCAGCGCTTCCTACTCGGCGTCGTGCTGTGGGCATTTCTCCGGGGAGTGAACCAATTCTTCCAGACAGGGCTCTGCCGCATGACACTGGACCAGCTTAACGGTGAACAAGTCCGTCTACGGCGGCTCCTCGCGCCCTCCGCGGGGCTCTGGACCACATTGCTGACCTCGATGGTGGTGGGAGGACTGATTCAGCTTGGGTACAGAACGACGGCGCTTCTGGGCTTTATCCTCGAAGGGCTCCTCTTGCTGGTCTGCCCTATTCTGGCGGACCGGAAGCTGACTCTGATGGAGACACTCCGGCTGAGTATCAAGACGCTTCAGCCCGAGCTCATCTACGCCGCACTCTTTGTCTGGACCTTGAATTTTTTGGACGGACTATCGGGCGGGGCTTTCTGGCCGCTGAGCCTTCTGATGATGCTCCTGACCTACCCGTTTATGCCACAAGTTCAAGCACTGCTCTACCGCAGCTATTTTTCTTACCGGAGCTTCGAGTACCGGGGTTAAAGCATCAGGCACTCACGGCAAGCTGGGTGAGCAGCTCCGAGAGTGTGCTAGCAAGAAAGCGGACGCTCACAGCGGCGACACTGTAGTCCATTCGGGTCGGGCCGATTACCCCGATACTGCCGCGCTCTCGTGTTCCCACAAAGTAGGGTGAGCTCACCACGGCAAAGCAGGCCAGTTCGGGGCGCCCTAGCTCTTCCCCGATCCGCACCGCCAGCTCTGTCTCCGCCTCGTGGTGCAGCAGCTCCAGCATGGCAGCGCGTTCCTGAAGGATCACAAAGAGCTGGCTGAGGCGCTCCACATCGCGGAACTCCGGCTGCGCCAGCACACTACGTGTCCCCTCCACAAAGACGGGAGTGTTCTCCGTAATGCTCTGCATGACCTGCACGAGCTCGCGCACCAAGCGCTGCCAGAGCCGTGCCTTCCCCGCCAGCTCCACGGGAGGAAGCTCACTTTCCTGAGCAATGCGACGCAGCTCTGAAATAGGCTTATCTCTCAGACGAGCATTCAGAGCGTTTGCCAGAGTCAGCGCCTCGGTCGCACTCAAGGCGACATCGGGGAGCAAGCGGTGCTCCGTGCGCCCTGTGGAAAAAAGCAGCATTAGTAAAGTTTTGTCCGCCGCCGTCGGAGAGAGAAAAATCTGCCGCAAGCGCGTGTCATCCGGCGCTTCAGGGGAAGTCACAACGGCGGGGAGCTTGGTGAGCTGATTGAGCAACTGGCAGGTCTTACGCAAGATCGCATCAAACTCACTCTCAACAGAGAGAAGTGTCTGCTGAATGCGCTGCGCCTCGGGACGCCCCAAAGGAGTCAGTGGCATTAGGCGGTTGACATAGAAGCGGTAGCCGCGATCAGAGGGTACGCGCCCCGCCGACGTGTGCGGCTGACGCAGAAAACCACGCTCGCTCAGCTCCGCTAGTTCGTTGCGTACCGTGGCGGATTTCACTCCCAGGGCATACCGCTCCACGAGGATTTGTGAGCCAACCGGCTCCGCCGTCAAGACATAGTCCTGCACTACGGCACTTAAAATACGCTGCTTGCGCAGATCGAGATCCATTGCCTAGGTATTTTAGCGGTGCGTTTACTTTCTGTCAAACGAATTACGATATAATCAGCCCATGAAGACAATAACTTTTCTTGCTCTGGCAGCAGTGATCGCCGCCGTTGGTGCTCCGGTACGCGCCCAGGACGAGCGTGTCGCCCCCGAACAGCGCCTCACACGCCCCCGTCCCTTGGAGACCGTGCTCCAAACCCTCACCAAAAACTCGGGAATTCCCGTGGTCGCGGAGTCGTCGCTCGCGGGTGCCCAGGCGGACTACCCACGTGAGAGCGCCACTCCTCAGAACCTCGAAGCGCTTCTGGACAAAGTGGTAAAGTCGCTCCCACCTGGCACCGTCTGGAAGAAAGCCATGCTCCCCACCAGCACGCGCTTCTACCGGGGCGATGATGTGGCCGCGTTTCTGGAAATCCAGACCCGCATGTTTGGCCGCGCCACAGAAAAGCCCGGTGAGCCTGGAATCATCGAGGTACTGGGTCAGAAGCTCTCCCAGGAGAGAGCCACTCCCGTCGTCGCAACACTGGGTCTTAAGCCGGTCTATGTGCTGCTGAACACCAATAACCGCCGCTCCGCCGATGGCATCACGGGAGCCAACGGGCAGACAGACTTCTCTCAGATTCTGGGGAATTTTAGCAACATGGATCCAACCGCACGCATGAAACTCATGCAGCAGTTCGGCCAGATGATGCAAAATATGACACCAGAGCAGCGACGCCAGATGCTAGGCGGCGGTGGTAGTGAGGGCGTTGGCGTTATCTTCTCTGTCCCCACTCGCGCAATCCCCCCGAAGTAAACAATCCCCAACGCCATACGCCATACGCCATTAGACCTTGGGCTCTTGCTGGGTGGTGCAGTGGATGCTGCCCCCCCCGGCCGCGATCGCGTCCACGTTGAGCTGGATAATCTCGCGTCCGGGGAATGCGCTCTTGAGCACGGCTTTCGCGGCTTTGTCTGCCTTCGTATCCCCAAACTCCTGGGAGATCACCGCACCGTTACAGACATAGAACCCGATGTAGCCCGCGGCGAACTCATCGTTTTCGTAGGCCTTGCGAACTTTCTCTGGCCCCTCCAGCGTGATGACTTTTAGCTTGTGCTCCTTGGCATCTTTAGCGCTCCTTAAGACACTCAAGTTTGTCTTTGTCACAGCATGATCATACGACTCAGGATCGGGGTCGTAGCCCGCCAAAACAACGCCGGGGCTGGCGAAGCGTGCGTAAAAATCCGTGTGACCATCGGTGATGTCTTTGTTTTTAATGCCGGGAATCCAGATAATCTGGTCCAGCCCCAGCAGGCGCTTCAGCTCGGTTTCGCACTTGGCTTTCGAGACACCGGGGTTGCGGTTGGCATTAAGCACGCAGCTCTCGGAGATGATCGCGGTGCCGTGGCCATCCACTTCGATGCCGCCACCCTCCAGAATCAGCTCCGTTTTTAGAGCGTGGACATCCGCGTGCTTGGTGATAAACCCGGCGATTTCGGCATCTTTCGTGAAGGCTTGTTTCTCACCCCAGCCATTAAAATTAAAATCAATCCCACGAATCTCGCCGACTTTATTGACCACAAAAACGGGGCCCGTATCGCGCATCCAGAGATCGTCTAGTGCGCACTCGACCAGCTCCACTTGCGCAGAGCCAATGAGTTTTCCCGCCAGCGCGTGCTCGTCTTTGCGCACCAACATCGTCACGGGCTCGTACTTTGCAATCGTCCGAGCGATCAGCGCTAAGTTGCGCTGCACCTCGGGGAGAAGCTTCCCTCCCCAGACTTTCTTACTCGCCCCAAACGCCATCCAGGTTCGCTTGTGCGGCTCCGACTCATCGGGCATTCGCCAGTATTCCATAGGGCAGAGTTTACAGGCGATAGGCCGTTTTAGCGAGACTATAGCAAAGTGCTTCCGCCATAGATACCGCCTCTTCTTCGTCTATGAGATGCTCAACAACAAGCCCAGCGAGCCAGTCCGAGACCACACGCCGCCAGACATCATGCCGGGCGGGAATGGAGCAAAACGCACGGGTATCGTCGTTAAAGCCCGCGAGATTCCAGATGCCCGCTGTCTCGACGACGCTGTCCAGAAAGCGCCGCATCCCGAGGCGGCTATCAAAAAACCACCACGGCGGCCCTAGACGTAGCGCGGGGTAGTGCCCCGCCAGCGGCGCCATCTCTCGTGAGTATAGTGTCTCGTCGAGCGTGAACAGAACTAAAGAGAGGCGTGGATCGCTGCCAAAGGCGCTGAGCAGCGGTACTAAGTTGCGCGTGAACTCGCCCGCAACCGGAATATCGGCACCCTTATCGGCACCAAATTGCTCAAATACCGAGCGGTTGTGATTACGGTAGCTCCCAATATGAAGCTGCATTGTCAGGCCATCCTCGACACTCATTCCAGCAAGGGTGAAGAGCATGTGCGCCATAAAGCGCGGCGCATCGCCGGGCGCACTCTTGCCCTGAAGTGCTCTCGCAAAAAGTGCGCTCGCCTCGGATTCACTGAGCGGCGTGGTATCCGCGGTGACGGCAGCATGGTCCGTGGCAGTGGCTCCCAGGCTCGCAAAAAACGCCCGGCGACTGCGAATCGCCTCAAGAAAGCCTGCATAGCCGGTGATGCTCACGCTACTTGCGCTCTCCAGTGCCGTGATATTCTCGCGCCAGCCCGGCGCCTCCAGATTCACAACGGCATCGGGCCGAAACGTTGGTAGAATCTTGCCGTGCCAGCCTGAGTCACGAATGCTCTTGTGATGACTTAGCAAGTCGCTCGCCGCATCTGTGGTGCAGAGTGCCTCGATTTTAAACTGCTCAAAGAGCGCACGGGGCCGAAAGGCAGGCATTTCGAGCTTGGCCGCGATCTCGTCATAGAGGCGCATTGCGCTGACGGCGCTGGGCTTCTCCGTCACTCCAAAGACCTCAATTAGCTCCTGTGTCAGCCACTGGCCGCTCGGGGTTCCGGCAAAAAGAGAGAAATGCTCACAAAACACCTGCCAGATCTTCCGGTGATCACTCTCAGTCGAGCCACCGTCGCGCCGTGGGATTCCCTGCGCCTCCAGCGAGATGCCCTGGGAGTAGAGCATCCGAAAGACATAGTGATCGGGGATGAGTAAAAGCTCCGTGGGGCTGCCAAAGCGGTAGTCAGGATCGGAGAAGAGCGCCGGATCCACGTGACCATGGGGGCAGACAAGCGGCAGGTCTTTCACTGCAGAATAGACCATCCGGGCGACACCACGGCGGGCGGGCTCCGGCGAAAAACAGCGATCAGGATGGAGAATCATACCCAGAGATTCTCTCCAAACCGGTTGATTTCCTGCCTCCAAACTCTCATTTCAGATCCGGGCTTCCTCCGGGTACAATTCAGTCTATGGAGCTACTCGACACCGCCGTTGACACTGCCGCGCCGACCTTTGGGCAGAACGCGGCACACTACAAAACACTGATCGCCACGCTGCGCCAGAAATCAGCGCATGTCTGCCAAGGTGGCGGAGCGGAGACCGTCGCAAAGCACCATGGCCGGGGCAAGAAGCTAGCACGGGAGCGTATCACCGCGCTACTCGATCCCGGTGCGCCTTTTTTAGAGTTCTCGACACTGGCCGCCGACGGCATCTACGCAGACCTGGCCCCCGGCGCGGGGATTGTCACCGGGATAGGAACCATCCATGGGCAGCCCTGCGCGATTGTCGCCAATGATGCCACGGTGAAAGGCGGGACGTACTTTCCCCTGACCGTCAAGAAGCACCTGCGCCTGCAAGAGATCGCGCTGGAGAACCGGCTCCCTTGCCTCTACCTTGTGGACTCCGGCGGCGCATATCTCCCACTCCAGGCGGAAGTATTCCCGGACAAGGAGCACTTCGGGCGGATTTTCTACAACCAGGCCCAGATGAGCGCGGCGGGAATCCCGCAGCTCGCCGCGGTGTTAGGAAGCTGCACGGCGGGCGGTGCGTATGTTCCGGCGATGAGCGATCAGACCGTGATCGTGAAGGGAAACGGGACGATCTTTCTGGCCGGGCCGCCGCTGGTGAAAGCCGCGACAGGCGAGGAAGTAAGTGCCGAAGCACTGGGCGGCGGTGAGGTTCACACCAGGCTCTCCGGGGTCGCCGATTATCTCGCTGAGAACGAAGACGAGGCACTGGAGCTACTCCGTGAGGCCGTCGCGCACCTGCCGCAAGCTTCTGTCACGCCGCCGTATGCCCCCGAAGAGCCGCTCTATCCCGCCGACGAGCTCTACGGCATTCTCCCCTCGGACCTGCGCCAGCCCTTCGAGATTCGCGAGGTTATCGCTCGCCTCGTGGACGGCTCCCGGTTCCACGAGTTCAAGCCCGGCTACGGCACAACCCTGGTCTGTGGCTTTGCCCGTCTGGAAGGCTGGCCGGTAGGGATTATCGCCAACAACGGGGTACTCTTCTCCGAGTCCGCGCTCAAAGGGGCGCACTTTATCGAGCTGTGCTGCCAGCGCGGGATCCCGTTGGTCTTTCTGCAAAACATCACCGGCTTCATGGTTGGCAGCCGCTACGAGCACGAGGGAATCGCCAAGCACGGTGCAAAGCTCGTGATGGCGGTGAGCTGCGCACGCGTTCCGAAGTTCACCGTGATTGTCGGGGGGAGCTTCGGGGCGGGTAACTACGGCATGTGTGGCCGCGCGTTCGGCCCGCGCCAGCTCTGGATGTGGCCCGGCGCACGTATCTCGGTGATGGGTGGGCCGCAGGCTGCCGCTGTACTCAAAACAGTCAAGGGCGATGCCATGAGCGCCGACGAAGAGGCCGCGACTATCGCAACCTACGAGCGCGAGGGCAGCCCCTACTACTCCACCGCACGCCTCTGGGATGATGGCATTCTCGATCCCTGCGACACGCGCCGCGCCCTCGGGCTAGGTCTCGCCGCCGCCTGTGCCCACCCCGCCCCCACCACAAAATTCGGCGTGTTCAGGATGTAAGCTTCCGATTCTTGACCACAACCAAGGAGAGAACGAAGCCCAATGTCAGAAGGCTCGATGCGACGTAAAAGATCGTGTGGTGCTTTGCGTCAGCGGTATACAGTGACGACGAGAGTACGGAGCCGAACATTGCCCCCACCCCCTGTGACATGCGAACAGCCCCGATCATCCCCCCTCGCTCGGTTCCAGGAGCCATCTCGGCAACATAGGCCATGTACGCGGGGAACGACATCACAAATCCAATTCCGAGCAGCGTTCCAAAGAGAATAATTAGATTTTGGTGCGGCGCAAACAGAAGGCCCCAGAGTGAGAATGCACAAAGCGCTGTCCCGAGCTGAATCGCTTGAGGCTTTCCCCACTTATCAGCCAGCTTTCCAATCGGTGCGGAGAGAATCCCGATCAGCACGCCAGGCCCAAGAATCAGGTTCCCAAAGCCCTCCTCAGAGATATTGAAGCGTTCCATGAAGTACGGGGCAACATAAGGAGCAATTAGCCCAATAGCAACAAAGATCAAGAAAATCAATCCAAGAAGCCAGGGAATCTGTTGAAGAGCTTTGACAAGCGTACTCTTGGTGACCGGCATATGGTCACTATCTTTTTCTACATGGTGCTGCGCCTCGCGGCGTGGGGCGATGAAGTACGAAAGAACTGCCGTGGCTGCGAAGCAACCGGCTGCAAATAGAAACGATGGGATATACCGCTGTGGATCTTCCCGTGTGTAGTTAGGGGCAAAAGCTCCATTAAGCAAGCCGCTGACCTTGGCACCAATTGCGATTGTCGACATATAAGCCATTGTGATGAGCGTATTTGCCTGTGCCTGCCGCTCAGGCGCTACGCGATCTGCCACCGATGCGTAGACATTGGGCCAGAGCATCGCTGCCCCCATGCCGTCCAGTGCCCGTAAGAGAAGAATAAGTGCGGTGACGGCTAGCACCATAGCCGCGCCTTGGGGAGTCCGGATTTGAGAGGTTGCAAGGCACGTGACAACAGAGAGACATGTCCCTGTCACCATCAATCTTCGCCGCCCCAAGCGGTCAGCGAGCGCGCCCATCGGCGCGTTTGCCAGTGCCTCCACGAGATAGTATGTCGCCAGAGCAATTCCCGGGAGGTTAGCCATATGGAGCCCAAACTTTAGCAAGTTAGGCAATGAAACAATATTGACGATGACAAAGCCTAGCTCCGCCAAAGCCGAGACGGCACAGAGAGCAAGAAGAAAGAGCCATTCGGGCGGGTGGGGCTTGCGAATCATTACTTTAATTGTACCTCGCCCATGAGAGTGGGTCATAGGACAATGGTCCTGGCAACAGATCCCCACCAATGCAGACAGTCTGATTATTTAGGGTATGATACCAATGAGGTTCGAAGATGATTCAGGATATTTCTCTACGGCGCGTTCACCACGTGCGCTTTTTTGTCGGTAATGCACGCCAGTCCGCCTATTTCTATCGCAATGCTTTTGGCTTTGAGATCGCGGCCTACAAGGGTCTGGAAACGGGTAGCCAGACTGAGGCGGGCTATGTCATGCGCCAGGGCAATATTACCCTCGTTCTGGAGTCGCCGCTCCGCGCGGAGCACCCGGAGTCTGACCGCCTGCGGCTCCATGGCGACGGTGTGCGAGACATTGCGCTGGAAGTGGACGATGTGAAGCTCGCGTACCGGCTCGCGATTGAGCGTGGTGCAACAGGGGTTATGGAGCCGACCACCCTTACGGACCAAAACGGCAGTGTTGAGTTCGCCAGCATCAAGGCTTATGGCGACACAACCCATAGCTTCGTCAACCACGATCATTACACTGGTGTCTTTGCACCCGGCTACGCGCCGCTCGATCCGGATCGCTACCACAACCCCGCACAGGGCTGCGGTCTGGAGGCCATTGATCATATTGTCGGCAATGTCGAAGAGGGCAAGATGAACGAGTGGGTGAGCTTCTACGAGCGCATTCTTGGCTTCTCGCAACTAGTCCACTTCGATGAAAAAGACATCTCCACCGAGTACACGGCGCTGATGAGCAAAGTGGTGCAGGGCGGCAACGGGCGCATCAAGTTCCCACTGAACGAGCCCGCGGATGGCCTCAAGAAGAGCCAGATCGAGGAATATCTAGAGTTCTACAACGGTCCTGGTGTCCAGCACATCGCGATGGGCACGAAGAATATCCTCCAGACCGTGCGCCAGCTCCGGGCCAACGACGTGAACTTTTTGCGCGTCCCCCAAACCTACTACGATGCTCTCCCCGCCCGCGTGGGCGAGATTGACGAGGACTTCAAAGAGATCGCGGAGCTAGGCATTCTCGTGGACCGCGACGACGAAGGCTATCTGCTCCAGATCTTCACCGCGCCCGTCGAGGACCGCCCGACGGTGTTCTTCGAGATCATCGAGCGCCACGGCTCCCGCAGTTTTGGTAAGGGGAACTTCAAAGCACTCTTTGAGGCGATTGAAAGAGAACAAGAACGGCGCGGGACGCTGTAGCCTGCCCCCTAACCCCCGCCGGGCGGGGGGACAATGCGGTTTTGCCTCCCCCGCGTTCGTGGAACTCAGGCGCCCGGGTACCCTCAGGTTGCGGCTTCGCGAAGGGGGACGGATGGGTAGGCAGAGCGCCAAAAATAATACGCTCCCATGCCACCGAGCAAATACCACGTCATGTCCCAGGGGTCTCCGACAAAGCGTGAGGAGAGCATTGGCAACCAAAACTCAAAGATCATACTCCAGCCCGCCGTGGGAACCAACACCTCGATCAGCAGCGGCGGCGCATTGGTCTTGCGGAGCCCAGCTTTTT
>JANNDD010000876.1:0-5338 GCA_031387365.1 Armatimonas sp.
GCCGCAGCGCAGTCCGCGCCTCTTGTGACTTCCGTCTCCAAACCACTTTCACAGCTCGCGGCGGACTTTATGAAGCCCTCGGACAATCTCTTTGGCGAGTGTTTCTTAAAGACACTAGGCGCGGTAAAGGGCAAGAAAGGCTCCACTGCCGAGGGGGCAAAAGTGGTGCGGGAGTGGCTGAAGTCGCGCACCATTCCCATGGTAGGCTTCTATCAGGCCGATGGCTCTGGGCTCTCACGAATGAACTTGGTGACGGCGCAGCTCCTGCTGGGGATCTTGCGGGATCGGGCAGGCGATGCGGACTTGCGTGCGGCGATGCCCATCGGGGGCGTGGACGGCACACTGAAGAATCGCTTCAAGAACACTCCCGCACAAAACAATGTCCGCGCCAAGACCGGGACGCTCACCGGGGCATCGTCGCTCTCGGGCTATGTCACCAGCAAAGCGGGCGAGCGTCTTGTTTTCTCGATCCTCATGAACCACTACGACCGCGAGAGTGGCGCGAGTACGGCACGCGCCCTACAAGACGCGCTCGTGCTGACGCTATTAGATCTGCCCCGCAAACGCTAGAAATCGGGTCCAGTCCTCGGGGGTGAGGGCGTGTTTTCCGGGGCGCATGAACTTCTGGACGAGCTTCTCGTCGCCGCCGAGCAGCTTCCAGGTGGGAAGGGCGGCATCTAAAAGTGAGAACTGGCCGTCGTAGTTAGCCCAGGTATCTTCTTGCGCATTGGAGAGCAGGATCGGGCGGGGTGCGACGCAGGCGAGGAGGCAGTGCTGATCGAAAGGCAAGTCGGTGGTGCGCTCGTTGTATTTTTTGTAGGTGTCGTTGAACCAGTGGGGGAAGACCGTGTTGATGCGCTGGACGGACTCGCCGATCGTGCCACGGCTTGGGGCCGCGCCGCCCGTGCCGGACTGATGGGGGATCACGGCGGCGAAGCGCTCGTCGCGTGCTCCCGCAAGAAGTGTTGCCTTCCCAAGACGCGAGTGGCCCAGCGCGATAAGCTTCTTGCCATCAATTTCAGGGACGGTCAGTGCCCAGTCCACCATCCGCGAGAAGCCCCATGCCCAGAGCGAGACGGCGCGGTACTTGGATTCATAGAGCGGGCACTCTTTACGGTCGGCGGAGAGCTCTTCGTAGCAGACTGTCGCAATCCCAAACCCGCGCCGTGCCGCTTCGGCAAAGCTCCAGGCTGTCGGGCCGGTGTGCAGCGACTCGTTGCTGGTGAAGTTCAGCGCCAAGAAGGTAGGAGCCGGGCGTGTCGGCTTAAGCGGCAGCGTGAGCTGAAGCGAGACGGGACCAAGTATTCCGGTGTGTAGGCGGATGTTTCGCTGAAGAAACCCGTCCATGGGTTTCTCGCTCAGCACGGTCGCCCTGGGCATCTCGGCAGGCGGCGCTTCTCCGTACATCAGCTCGGCGAACTGTCGCAGTAGCTCCGGGCGGCGCTTGGTGCGCCACTGCTCTGCCGTCGTGCCTTTCGCGAAAATCTCGGGCAACGGCCCCGCGATGCCTTTTAAATCGTCCATAATACGCTACAATTTCTGCATGACAACGACGTATTCCTCTGAATTGATCTTCCCTCTTGGCAAGCTCCACAGCCATAGCAGCAGTATTGTGGAGTTCCCCCGTGGGCAGCTTCTTGTTTGCTGGTACATGGGCTCGGGTGAGCGCAAGGCCGACGATGTGCGGATCATGGGCGCGACAAAGCCACTCAAGGGCGGCGCGTGGTCAAGGCCCTTTGTGCTCGCCGACACGCCGGGCTTCCCCGATACCAACTGCGTGCTTGCCGTCAATGGCGACGGTCGGCTCTGGCTGTTTTACGGGATGCAGCTCGACAACAACTGGGAGAACACACTACTCAAGTACAAAGTGGGGCGCAAGGTGAACATCTGGGACGACTCTGGGGTGGTGCCGCTCAAGCCCGATGATGAGGCGTTCCCCGCCGAGGTGCGGGCGAAATTGCCGCTGGTGCTGGCGGCCTATCCGGAGCTGGCAAAGTTTCGTGAAGAGATTCTCGCGATGGCCGACAACAAGCTCAAGCGGCGCATGGGCTGGATGGGGCGCTGCAAGCCGCTGATCGAGGGCAAGCGAATGCTTCTGCCGCTGTACTCCGATGGCTATAACTTCTCTCTGGTCGCCATCACCGACGACGGTGGCGCGACGTGGACGTGCTCTAAGCCCCTGATCGGGGCGGGCGCAGTGCAGCCCGCACTTGTTCGTCGCAACGACGGCACTATTATGGCCTTTTGCCGCAACAATGGCCCCGCACCGCACCGAATACTGGTGAGCGAGTCCAAAGACAATGGGATCACATGGAGTGTGGCGATGCCTAATACGCTCCTTAATCCCGGCTCTAGTGTGGACATACTCAAGCTCAAAGACACCCGCTGGCTTCTTTGTTGTAACGACACAGAAGAGGGGCGGCACCAGCTCGCGCTTTCGTATTCCGAAGACGAAGGTCAGACATGGACGGGCACGGTTCACCTAGACGACAGCGAGACGGCGAGTAAGTCGTACCCCTCACTCCTCCAGGCATCCGATGGCTCGATACACATCACGTATAGCTTTAGTGCGACGGGTGGTGAGGCGATTCGGCACGCCCAACTCAGCTAACCTTGACGAATCCAAAGTAGAACACCAGCCCAATCAGACCAAGTACGACAATCAGCCCAAATATTGTTGGGCCTTCGTTGGTCTTCGGTTTAGATTTCAGGGAATGTTGTTGCCGCGTGGCCATGGGCGGCATTGTACCTAATTTTTCACCGTGCGGCATTTTGAACCTGGAGAATTGAATTTGCGTCTTTGGAGCCAGAATGCACTTAGGTGCTTCGAGAGGAACAAAAACAATGAATTTAAACCGATTTTCACTGCTCTGCGCCGCCGCTTTCGCACTGACTGCCACATCTGCACTGGCTCAGGACAAGCCCGGTAAGCCCGGACAAGCTGGAAAGCCCGGACAAGCGGGGCAGCGTCGTGGTGGCGCGATGAACCCGAAGGCCCTTGCGAAGGCACTGGATCTTACACCTGAGCAGGAGAAGAAGCTTGAACCGGCCTTAAAGAAAATGGCAGATGCCCGTAAAGAGCTCAAGGACATCACGGATGCTAAGGAAAAGAAGGAGAAGATGACAGCTGCGACCAAGGACATGATGAAGTCTGTTGAGGAAGTGCTGACTCCGGAGCAGAAGAAGAAGTACGACGAGTTGAAGAAGAAGATGGAAGAAGCCGCTAAGAAGGGCAAGAAGAAAGACGGCGGCAACTAGCTACCGTTAAGATCCGGGGTGCCCGAAAAGCACCCCGGATTTTTTCATGCCAAGATGTCGCGTAGGATGCGGCCTTCCTCGGTGGGGCCGATGAGACGGTTATTGAGACCCTGATACGGGTAGTTGAATTTGTAGGGATCGAGGCCGAGCTGGTGAAGAATGGTGGCCTGAAGGTCGCGGACACTGACCTTGTTCTCCGTAATGTAATAGCCCAGCTCATCTGTAGCACCGTAGCTCACGCCCCCTTTAATTCCCCCACCTGCCATCCACATCGTGTAGGCGTGGGGGTGATGATCTCGTCCGATAAAGCCTTTTTTGAGGTCTTTGTTGACATTGTTTTGCATCATCGGTGTGCGGCCAAACTCTCCCCCCCAGACAATCAGCGTGGAGTCGAGGAGGCCGCGCTGCTTGAGGTCTTTGATCAGTCCGGCAATGGCACGGTCGCTGTAGCGGCACTTAATGGGCAGTGTCTCATCCAGCGACTCGCCGGGGGAGCTGCCGTGGTGGTCCCAGCCCCAGTCGTAGAGCTGCACAAACCGCACGCCTTTTTCCACGAGGCGCCGCGCGAGAAGGCAGTTGTTCGCGAATGTCGGATCGTCACCTTTGTAGCTCGCCCGGGGATCGTCGAGGCTCTCGATAGGGGAGACATAGCCAGGCTTTGCGCCGTAGAGATCCAGAATGTGCTGCGGCTCTTTGGAGATATCCATCACCTCGGGCACGGAGATCTGCATGCGGTAGGCCAGCTCGTACTGCTGAATCCGCGTCAGGGTCTCCGGGTCACCGACGGCTTTGACTTGCGCCTCGTTGAGGTCTTTGAGGGCATCGAGGGTCTTGCGGCGGAGTGCGCGGCTCATGCCGCTGGGGTTGGAAAGATACAAAACTGGGTCACCGTCGGTGCGGCACTGCACTCCCTGGTAGACACTGGGCAGAAACCCGCTTCCCCAGACACTCTTGCCCGCATCGGGGGTCTTGCCGCCTGAGCTAAGAACCACAAAACCAGGTAGGTCTTTGTTGGCAGTTCCCAGTCCATACGTCACCCAGGAACCGATGCTCGGGTAGCCCAAGCGCGCATTGCCGGTGTGCATAAAAAGCTGCGCCGGGGCATGGTTAAACTGCTCCGTGTTCACGGAGCGAATCACACACAGCTCATCCGCGACCGTGGCAAGGTGGGGAAGCTGCTCGGAGAGCCACTGGCCGCTCTTACCGTGCTGGGCAAACTCGAAAATCCCCCCGAGCATCTTGGGGACGCCGCGAATAAAGGCGAAGCGCTTGCCCTTGAGAAACTCGTCGGGGCAGTCTTTTCCCGTGAGCTTCTTGAGCTCCGGCTTGTGCTCAAAGAGCTCCAACTGCGACGGTGACCCGGCCATGTGCAGATAGATCACGGCTTTTGCCTTACCGCCTGCTTTCGCATTGGCGCTCAGCGCCTCAAGTGCGAGTGTGCCAAAGCCCAGCCCAAGACGACCAAAAAAGTGGCGGCGCGTGAGAGCTTGCGCATTCAGCAGTCGAAAGTCATCAGTCTTGTTCATGATTTTTTTTGTAGCGGACGATTCGCACCTGGGCACTTGTCTCAAGCTCCGCGAGTGCCTGGCACATGATCTCCAGTGCCCGCTCCGTGTGAAAGCTCCCCGAACCTGCGCCAATCACCGGAAACGCCACAGAAGCGAAGCCTTTCTCATTGACAAGCGCCATCGCATTTTTCACGGACTCCCGGATAGAGAACTCCGATGCCCGCCAGAGCAGGTTGATCCCCGCGACATGGATGATGGCTTTGTAGGGAAGCTGCCCCGCCGCCGTCAGCACCGCGCTTCCCAGTGGCATCGGCCCAGCGTGTGCCAGCTCCTGAAACGGCTCATAGCCTGCTCGCTTCTTGATCGCCCCAGAGACGCCTTGCGGCAGGAGCAGCCACCACGGAATGACATTCCGGTTCCAGGCATTGACAATGACTTCCACGGGCTGATCGAGTAAGTCACCCCAGACAAGCTCTGGTTTCATCCGTTGGGATCATCCAAAAGCATTTGTAGGCGGGTTGCTAGCTCTGCCGGGTATTTTGCCGTCCAGCTTTCATCAATTAACTCGACAT
>JANNDD010000889.1:0-1385 GCA_031387365.1 Armatimonas sp.
TGCCTGACGACGAACTCCGTAAACAGCGCCTGGAGCGTCGCAAGCTCACGGAGCGCCTGATTCTCATCCCCCTACTGCTACTGGCAGTGGGGGCGTTTTTCTCCTTTGGTAGAGCTATCGTGGTGGGGCAATCCATGCTCCCCACCCTCAAGCCCGGCCAGAGTCTGACCATTCTCAAAGCATGGAGACTCTTCGCTCCACTCAAAGAAGGCGATATTATCGTGGTGGGAGTGAAACCGGGCCAGAAAAACCGGGACGAAGAGGTAGTCAAGCGCGTCATCTTCCTACAAAATGCCACTGGTACCCGTCGTTGGCCGGAGATTCTGAAGACTCCCACTGGCACCTACCCAACCGCTGCACTCTTCAGCCGGGAGAGGTTTTCCGGTAATGCCCGCAACGGGATCTACGTCCTAGGCGACAATATCAACAACTCCACCGACTCCCGCGACTTTGGTGCAATCTTCGAGTCGGAGATTATCGGAAAGGTTTGGCGTTGAGCACAGTTTTAACAACGAATATTGTGGGCCTGACGAAGCTTGGGCAGGGGAAAGTGCGCGATCTCTATGCCGTGGGCGAGGACAAGCTCTTACTGGTGGCTTCGGATCGCATTTCGGCTTTTGATGTGGTGATGGCCCAAGGCATTCCGGGCAAGGGACGCATTCTCACCCAGCTCTCGGTGTTCTGGTTTGGGATCACACAAGAGGTAATTGCCAATCACTTGATCACTGCCGATGACACGGAGATCGCCGCCGCGCTCGCCACTGTCGGGGGTGTCTGGGACGAGACGCTCACGGGTCGGGCGATGCTCTGCAAGCGCACACGCCCTCTGAAAATCGAGGCGGTTATCCGGGGCTACCTCTCCGGCTCGGGCTGGAAAGCATACAAGACCGACGGCCCCAATCTCTGGGGTAACGAGCTACCTGCGGGCTTAGTCGACTCCGACCGGCTCCCCACCCCGATCTTCACGCCCAGCACCAAAGCCGACGCGGGCCACGACGAACCCATGACGCCAGAAGAAGCAAAGAATTTGCTCGGGGAACACTACGCCGCCGTGGTAAACGCCGCGCAGGGGCTCTACAGCTTCGCTGCCGCCCACGCCGAGCAGCGCGGGATTATTCTAGCCGACACCAAGTTTGAGTTCGGGCTCAATGAGAACAACGAAGTGATCTTAATTGACGAAGCCCTCACTCCGGACTCGTCGCGCTTCTGGCCCGCTAATACCTACCAGCCCGGCGGTGCACAGCCCAGCTTTGATAAGCAGTTCTTGCGCGACTTTCTAGAGTCCGTTCCTGGTTGGAACAAGCAAGCCCCCCCCCCTGACCTGCCCGAAGCCATTGCCATTCGCGGCTTAGAAGGTGGTCGTGGTTCCCTTGGCCTTCGGCTTG
>JANNDD010000916.1:0-2086 GCA_031387365.1 Armatimonas sp.
CCCAATTCGAAAAACAGGTACTCGCGCACCTCGATCAGAACAAAAATCTGAAGAACCTATCCCTCCTCCCCACCTGTGGAACCAAGTTCTACCGGTATGACCTCGGCTGGGAAAAAATCTATTCGGAAGACTTCACCGATACAGAAAAACAAAAGATTATCGATTCGCTGAAGCAGACGATTGCCTCGCAAGACGTTCGGGTAGCAAAGGTCTGGGGTGAGCAAATTGAGGACAGGGGAAGTCAGATTACCTTCTCCGCATTGGGACAGCAGGCACCTCTTGATGAAAAGAAAAAATGGGACCCTGATTTCTCCAAGCGCAAGAAGATCAAAGCCGTCCTGGATACGCTTATTCCTGAGTTTTCCGTGAATCTAGGTGGCACAACATCTGTGGATATCACCAAGCCCGGCATTGACAAAGCCTACGGTATTAGAAAACTCCGCGACACTTTAGGTATTACTATCAGCGAAATGCTTTTTATTGGGGATGCCTTGTTCCCTGGCGGAAACGACTATCCCGCGAAAGAAGCAGGAGTGGTTTCTATTCAGGTCAGAGATCCCCATGAGACGAAACGGGTTATCGAAACGATAGTTGCTTGTTTAGAGGCCGTTCAGGACACGAAATTTCGTGAGGAGAAGAACCGATGAATGTTTTTCAATTGCGACGCCTGGGCTTGATCGTGGAGCCGGAGCCGGGCAACCCGCAGGAGGCCGAGGGAATCCTGAATCCGGCAGCGATTCGCGGCCTGGATGGGGAACTCTACCTGTTTCCCCGGCTTGTCGCCCGGGGAAACTACTCGCGCATCGGCATCGCTCGGGTGCGCTTCAATGCGTCCGGCGATCCTTGCGGCATCGAGCGACTCGGCATCGCGCTGGAGCCGGAAGCGGACTACGAGCGACGGGCGGACGGCGGCGGCGGCTGCGAGGACCCGCGTATCACCTTTCTTGAGCCGATCCGCCGCTACGTGATGACGTACACGGCGCTCTCGCCCCTCGGGCCACGGATCGCGCTGGCGATATCCCAAGACCTGTTCCACTGGAAGCGCCTGGGACTCGCAACCTTCGCCCCGTACCGGGGCATCGACTTCGTCCATGTGGACAACAAGGACGCCAGCCTGTTTCCCGTCGCGGTTCCCAATCACGCGGGGAAGATGCAGCTCGCGATGCTCCACCGACCGTTGTTCACCGGCACCCGTCCCGAGGAAACGGCCTGTCGCTCCGTATCGCGGGTAATGGACAGGGAGCGCGAATGCATCTGGATTTCCTACTGCCCGATGCCGTCCGAGGGGAGCGAACCTTATCGCCTCGGTCTGTTCAACTCGCATCGGCGGCTCGCGATGCCCGCCGCTGCCTGGGAGCGACTGAAGATCGGGGGCGGCACTCCACCCGTGCTGACGCGGCACGGCTGGCTAATCTTCTATCACGGCGTGAGCGATGGGGCGGAGCCGGGCGACGAGAAGAAGCTTTTGCGCTACTCGGCGGGCGCGATGATGCTAGCTCAGGAGCATCCGTGCGAGGTTCTCTATCGTTCGACGGAGCCAGTTCTGACTCCGGAGCTGCCGCAGGAGCGCCAGGGAACCGTCGCCAACGTCGTCTTTCCCACCGGTATCGACCGACGCGACGATCTCGACCTGCCGGATCGCTTCGACGTCTATTACGGGATGGCCGACGCCCAGATCGGCGTGGCGACACTCAACGTGCCGGAAAAGATTTGACGGCTCGCGCCGTCGATACTGATTCGGTATCTTGCAGGATATACCCCAAGGGGGTATGCTGAACTTATGGAAGACCAAACGAACTCGCGCAGGAAGCTCACGACCCGCCTCAAACGAATCGCCGGTCAAGTGGCGGGCATCCAGCGCATGGTGGATGAGGAGCGCTACTGCGTAGATATCCTCACCCAGATTGCGGCGGTTCGCTCCGCTCTCGATAGCGTCGGTGTAGAGCTACTCACCGAGCATGTCAGCTCCTGCGTTGTTGGTCACGGCACCGAGAGCGAGCATGAGTGCGCCAAGCCCATGACCCAGGAGCAGCTCGTCGAGGAAGTCAAGATGGTTATTGGCCGGTTCCTCAAGTAAAGAAAGACA
>JANNDD010000941.1:0-14192 GCA_031387365.1 Armatimonas sp.
GTCATCGCATCCACAAGAGAGAAGCCGCCGCGAAGAAACGGGAGCTTTTGCCAGGCGGGGCGCAAAATCTTCGGAACAGGCTCACACGTGAGCGCGATCTCGCCACTGGCGCGGCGAGCGGCGACGGCAAAGTGATGGGGGCCGCGCATCATCACGCCCTCGATGACCGCCTGACCCCCATACAAATCTGCCATAGTTCGTCGTTACTTCTTCAGGAACTTGGCGAACTTAGACTGGAACTTCTCAACACGGCCTTCGCTGTCCAGAATCTTCTGTTTTCCGGTAAAGAAGGGGTGAGTGTCCGAGGTAATTTCGGCGACATACAGAGGATAATCTTTTCCATCGGTCCAGGTAGTGGTTCGCTCGGTCTTGAGAGTCGAGCCCGCGAGGAAAGAGAATTCGCTGGAAGCATCTTTAAAAACGACGAGTCGGTAGTCCGGGTGGATTCCTTCACGCATGACAGTAGTGTCCTTTCAAGGCAAAACCCGACGATATCCGACCGCCGGGTGCAAGGGGCATTATATCGGCATTTCCAGGGGGCTGCAAATTCTAGGGACACTTGCCGATGTATAATCAGAGACAGAAGGCTCAACTCCAGAGCGCTTTATGAAGGAAGTAATTGTATGGAAAAACGACTAGTTATGTTGGCACTTTTGCTAGGAACTCTCATGAGCGGAGCAGCGGCTCAAGGAAATAAATCGCAGGGTTTTCGTGTCTGGGTGGGGCCAAGCTTGGGCAACCGCGACTATGAGCTCGGCAAGCAGGCATTTTCGGCACTAGGCGTGGCAAAAGATATCAGCCGGGACGGATCGCTTCAGGTGTTCCTGGATGCTTTCCATATTGTTGAGCGCCCTGTGGAAGTGTTGCCGCGTGTGATTAACGAGGACGTCGTTGGTCTCGGGCTGGCACGAGTTTTTCACCTGACAGATAAGGCTGGGGTGGGCTCTTTCTACGGTTTTGGTTTGGGGCTCTACCGTAATCAACGCACAGATAGCTTTCCACAGACACCAAAAACGACCAATAACACCGTCGGAATGAAGCTTTTGGCCGGGACTAGTATTGATGGTCCGTTCTTTGTTCAGGCGCAGCTTACCTATCTCAGTGGGCGCAACGATTTCCAGCTCGGAGTGGGGCGCAAGTTCTAAGTGGGGCGCAAGTTCTAGCTCGCTTCCCGACGCTCTTTGGCGCGGCGCACCCAGATGGACTCCATGGGCTGCGCCGCCGCCCTGTCCCAGGCGAAGTGCGCCGCTGCACTCTCCCCTAGCTGTGCGTAGCCGTCCCCGAGTAGAGTCCAGTTTTCGGGCTGATTTATGGGATGGGGTTCCAGGCGGAGCACTTGTTTCCACTTCGCAATTCCCGTTGCCCAGTCCTCACGCAGATAGGCAAGTTTCGCTTCCATCCGATAGAACGCCGCCTGTATCTCTCGGGGGAGGCTCTCGGTGAACTGGCTCGTAAGCTCCGTCTGTTCTTTCTCGGCCTCGGAAGTCTGGCCGCACTTCAACAGAATCGGGCTGCGCTGAAGGCGGAGCTGGTAGAGCAGGGGGGCGCAAGTTGCGTGTTGAATCAGGTTCTCCAGCGCACTAAGGGCCTCGGGGTAGCGGCCCTCTTCCCGTGCCAGAGCAACGATGAGCAGCTCACGACTTCCCGGACGCTTTGAGGGACGGGTTGCCGTGTTGAGCGCCTCATGAGCCTGGTCTAGCTCGCCTCGTGTCAGAGCGATATTGGCTCTGAGAAAGCTAATCTCCCGATTGGTAGTGGGGAAGCGCGTAAGTACCTCCGCCGCCAGCTCGTCGGCATCTGTGAGGCGTCCCAGCAAGAGAAGTCGGCGAACTGTGTCGAGTGCGAGATGGGTGGCGTACTCCCAGCTGACTCCTGTCCGGGCCATATAGGTCGCCGCTTTGAGATGCTCCAAGCCTTCGTCGTGCCTGCCCTCAAGCGAGACACAGAGCGACTTCAGCCGTAGGCAGTCCGTCTGTTGGCTCCGGTTCGCCTGCGGATGGACGATGGTCTTCGTTACCCAGAGCAGAGCGTCTTCGTAGCGGCCTGTGTTGTAAGCGGCAAAGGCGGCCAGGTGTTGAAAGCGCACGGTCTGGTGCGGGTGGGTTGTGCTGCCTACCGCGATCCCTTCCAGTGCGAGCTTGTAGGCAGCCTCAAAGTCGTTGCTGGCCTGACTGCACAGAACTTGAACCAGAAGCCGAATCGGCTCATCAAGTGACTGTGCTGCCTGAAGCGCCGCGTCGCGCTCCGTGGCAGCTTTGCGCACATGGCCACGCACGTCGTAGAGATTGCCACGAAGCAGATGGAGATCCACTGCCTGCGCCGTCGTGGCCGTGCTCAGCGCGGCAGTGAGCAGCTTCTCAGACGCACTGAGCTTCTCCATATCCAGGTAGAGGGAGGCAAGGAGCAGGAGCGCACTATGAAACTCATCACTGAGCTTAATATTCGCATTGGCATCGGCATTTGCATTTAGGTCAGACAGATACGGCTCTAGAAGCACAAGCGCTTCCTCTAGCTTTCCTGCATGACTGAGACGTGCGGCAGCGGCGTAGGCGGCTGTTAGAGTATGATTTTCCATTGCTTAAGAACCGCTTCGTGGTAGGCGCGGAATGCGGGGGCGAGTGACTGCTGGAGCAGGTGCTCCTGGACGGCGAGGGCCGCCTCCTGTGCGCCCCGGTGCCAGTGCGCCTGAGCGCAGGCTTCGAGCTGCTGGGTATCGTCGCCCGGATCAGGATCCGGAGGCATTTCAGGGATTCCCAGGAGAGCGCGAGCCCAGGCCCGGCGCATCTGGCAAAGCACCGAGGGCTCCTGGATCGTCTCCAGTGTCGCGAGCGCACGGGCTCCCTCACCGGCCTCCAGCTCAATTGCCGCGCATAGCAGAGTCGTACTTGCTCCCTGAGGAGCACGCTCGATATCGCGCCGCGCCGAGACAAAGTCATATTTTAGGCGAGCCAGGGTGATTTTTAGACCGATATCCTCGTCCGTCAGGAGTACCGCCGACTCCTCAAGATGGTTATTGAGAAGTAAGGCATTAGCCAGGTAGCGGCGTGAGCGTGGCTCGTCCGCGAGGTTTTTCAGAGCACGCGCACGCTCGAGCATCTGTTGCCAGTCGTGCTGGGCCTCGGCGGCATGGTAGCCCACACGGTGCGCCTCCCATTGCAGCGTGGCAGGAAGCCGGGGGCGAGCCAGCGCCTTACTAACATAGCGTAGAGCATCTTGAGGGTAGCCCGCGTGCTGTGCGGTAAAAGCCGTGTAGCAGAGCAGTGTCTCGACGGAGACACGCTCCGGGTAGCTCGTGAGAAGCTCCTCTTGAAGGGCAAGCGCCTCGCGGTACTGGCCGTGACGAACCAGGCGCTCTTGGCGTGCAAAGAGTCGGTAGGCGGTGTCGGGAATCTTCTCGACGAGGGTATCGGCCTGCGCACGGGCGGCAGTTGCAGCGACGCTCTGTCCTTGCTCATCAAGGCTGCGTGCCAGATGCCGGAGAACATCGTGTTTCCCCGAAAGCCCCAGCTCAGAGCCAGACTCCAGCAGCTCCTGACAGACCTGTTCTGCGAGCTGCCACTGTCCGAGCGCCACGTAGAGCCCACAGAGCCGGTAGCGTGCCTCGGCAATAAAGACTGCCTCCGCAACGGTTGCACTCTTCAGGGCCTGTTCCAGAGAGCTTGCGGCGGCACGAAGCTTTCCTTGCGCCTGGAGCGCATCGGCTTCCTCAAGCACCACCTGCCGATTGCGACGCATCCGGCCAGCGAGTGCCAGCCCAATTCCACCGCCCAACATTCCCAGAGCAACCGGGAGCAATAGCTCAAACACAGCGCTAGTATACCTCCCGGCATCAAAATTTCTGAAAACGATCCACACCCCGCACGAGGATCGGGCTCCAGCGCTTACCATGCGAGTTCGTGGCACTCTGCGCCACATGGGTGGGGATGTAGCGCAGCGTCAGGCCACAGCGGCGGCGGGTTGAGGTATTGGGAAGGCTCCCGTGAATCAAGCAGCCATCGTGGAGCGACGCGAAGCCCGCGGGAAGCGGCAGATCAATAGCGCTGGCTTCTTCATCAGCGCTAATCAGGACTTCCTGATTGATGCTGAGCAGGTTCCCAGGCTGCACGGCCGTGGTGTGTCCGCGAATCCCCGCCGTGTGTGAGCCTGGAATGACTCGCATACAGCCATTCTGGGTATCGGCATCATCAATGGCAAGCCACGCCGTCACGGCCACGGGCGGCTCTAGGCCCCAGTAGGTGACATCCTGATGCCAGGCCACAAATGTCGCGGCTGTCTCTCCCTCACCGTACTTGCAGAAGAAGTGCGTGGCAAGAAGAAAAAAATCGGGGCCAAGAATGCTCTCGACGGTATCCAAAATGGTGGGATGGGTCGCCAGCTTTGCGATAAACGGCTCCGTGGTGTGACAATCTAGTAGCCCGATCCGCGCTGTCTCCTGCCCCACGTGCGCTTCAAGTGTATCAAACTGAGCCCGGACATCTGCCGCTTCCGTGGGGCTGAGAACGGGCAGGGCAGCGATAAAGCCATCGTGAACAAAGCTCATCAACTCTAACTCTGCTCCACTTTCACGTGGAAGGAAAGCGTCAGCTTGCCACCCTCCGCGGTTACCTCAGCACGCTTGACATGGGCAAGTAGTGCGTTGATCTGCGCCGCCTCGGGCGCTTTGGCATCGGCGGGTAGCTCGATCTCTTTGGTGACCCCTTGCTTCAAGCCCTCGCGAAGGGTTTCGTTGATCAACGCCTGTCGGATCGGGATCACTCCCTCGATCTCAAGGCCCGCCAGCTCTTTTGCACCGCCTGCGAAGATTTTCTCTAACAGCTCTTTCATAGTGCCTCCTCAGGAACGCGTAGCGAGAAGACGATATCCAGAAAGCCTCGGCGCGTACTTAGCTCCAGCCTGTCAATTAAGTTCGCAAAGTCGTGGCCACTTTTCTCTTTAAGCTGTGCAACGAGGTCAATGCTCAAGGTCGTCCCCTGTGTCGTGACTCCGGGCATGAGGCCTGCGAGGAGCGGGATTAAAATGCCGACCAAGCCACCGGGTGGCTCAAGCTGAATGGTGGCGATCAGCTTGCCGTTTCGGGCGACTGTTGGCTCAATGGTAAACGGCAGCTCTAGGGTTTTGGGGAGCATGAACTGGTCAAGAGCAACCACCCCGATTGCCTTATTGCCTTCTAGTAGTGCCACCATAACACCTTTGACCGGCCCGCTTTTTTTACTGAGAGCCTCTTTCAGCGCTTGGTTGATCAGTGCGCCTGGCACGGGGAGCTTCCCTTTAATCTGGGTGCCGGGCAGGGAGGCGAACCCCGTAGCGAGCTCGCGTTCGAGAATCTTTTGCAGCATTAACAGAAAGATTCGTCGTGCTTGACTCTGGTTCCTCCCTATGTTATACTGGCCATTGCGCCAAAATAAGGTGAGGTTTTTTCATGTCTTCAGAAGTGGCTAGTTCAATACAGGAAAAGGTCAACGAGTACAGTGTACTTGTTGCTCCGGTTGAGAACGCCATCCGCGAGCTCCAGCTAAATCGAGGGATGCTACGGGCGCGTGCGGAAGACGAAATCCACGCTCTCTCACCTGCTCTCGCCGCTATTTCGGAGACTCTTGGGATTTCAGTTTTAGACCTACTTCTCTCAAAAGACCGTGAGGCATTTTTGCGTGAGGCCGTGGCTTGTGCCGCTCTGCCGGTTGAAGTAATTCGGGATCGAATTGTCTCCGCGGCAGGCGCCATTGATGGTGAGCATCTCAAGGCATTGGGCCTGCCTGAGGCAACAACGGCATGAAACCACGAAGCAATACTCCCATTTTGATTGCTGTTGTTGTGCTTGCTCTTGGCGCAATGGTGGTCATGAACCGTGCCCAGTACCAGAATCGCCCACGTACCGAAGCGGAGATGAAAGAAGAGATGGAGCAGCAAGCGGAAAATCCGCTTGCTAAGAATGCTCCGCAGTTAGAGACAAAACTTCAGGACGAGCTGCTCTCGGTTCCCCCTGATCATGAGTTTGGCAACCCCAAGGGCAAACGAAAAGTTGTCGTGGGATATTCTTGGACACCAGAAGTACAATCGGATCCGCAAAATGCAAGTGACGGTCTTAAAAAGTTCCGGCAGATGCTTGAGCAGATGAGTACAAAGCTGGACGGGAGTACGCACTTTCGTCTGGTAAATACCGATATTGTTCGCACACAGTCGTCGGGAGTCTGGCTTGATGGTCGCCTTGTGGGCGAACTTGATCTTGCCAACCTCCAAATTAATGCCACTACTCTGGCACAAAATCTCATGAGGGAGCTGAATTAGCTCTCTCAACCACACAGCAATCCCGCTAGCCCAGCTAAAGAACAAGGAATAGAAGCTAAATGCCCAATATCAAATCCGTTATCAAAGATGTCATCCGGTCACGTCAGCGCCGCGATCGTAACAATGCGGCCAAAAGCCGTATGAAAACCTACGTCAAGAAGGCCACTCTGGCCATTCGTGGCGGGGATACCGAGGAGATTACCAAGGCTCTCTCGGAGACAATCTCTGTTATTGACAAGACAGCCAAGCGCGGTATCATTCACAAGAATGCCGCTGCGCGCCGCAAGTCGCGCCTCATGAAGCGCGCTGCCCTCGCCACAAAGGCGTAGGCACTCTGAGTTTTCAGTGTGGGGTAATCCCCCGTGCTGAGATCCCTGCCTCTGTAGAACACAGGGGCCGAATTTCACGACCATAGGGAGAAGTAAATGGCAACAGCCTACGAGGCCGTCTACATTGTAGATGCCACTCTAGCCGAAGATCAGGTAAAGACCACCGTCGATAAGTACGCGGCCGTCATCGCCAGAGCCAACGGCTCAGTAGAAGATACAGATATCTGGGACCCGCGCAAGCTGGCTTATGAGATCAAAGGGTACCGCGAAGGACGCTATATTATAGTGAACTTCCTGGGTGATGGAGCGTGTAAGAACGAGCTGGATCGTATCTTCCGGATTAGCGACGATGTCATTCGACACCTGATCGTCAAGCAGGATCCTAAGGCGGATCGTTTCCCCTCGAAGACCCGCGCCGCAGAGCAGGAGCGCCGAGAGCGTGACGCAGCAGCCCGCGCCGCCGCCGTCTCCCTTGCTCCTCAGCCGGTCACGGATCTCGGAACCCCCTCAAGCGATGAGAAAGAGGCAGGCACCGAGGACGAGGCTACCGAGGAGTAGTTCGATCACCGATGCGATAAGAGACGCTCTTAAGGCAAGGTGAAGTGAGTAATGACTAGGTGAAACCGCACGAAGCTCGTGTGGATGAAGGATAAATAGAGATGTTAAACCGCGTTATTTTGATCGGACGCCTCGTGGCGGATCCCGAGCTGAAGTACACCCCTTCGGGCATTGCCGTTGCGCAGTTCCGAATCGCCGTGGATCGGCCCCTCTCCCAGGAAGCTAAACAGCAAGGCCAGGAGAAGCAGGCCGACTTCATTGATATTGTCGCCTGGCGCCAGAGCGCCGAGTTCGCGTCGCAGTATCTCACCAAAGGTAGGTTGGTTGCCGTTGAGGGCCGCCTGCAGATTCGTGAGTACGTGACACAGGACGGCCAGCGTCGCAAAGCCGCAGAGATTGTCGCCGATAACCTCAAGGGACTTGATCGTCCCCGTGAAGGAGAAGGCGGTGAGAACTACGGCGGTGGCTACGAGCAGCCCGCTGCCGCTCCGGCGGCTCCCGCAGCACGCGGGGGCGGCTACGAGCGTAGCGCAGCACCCGCAGCACGGCCCGCAGGCGGCGCACCAGGACGCGGACGGCAGATGCCCGCAAATGATTACGATGACAGCGACCTGAGCGATCCCTTCGCCGAGTAGCTAAAGGAAAGAAAGATGGCAACTATCTCTAAGACGGTTAAGCCCCGTAAGTTTAAGAAAGTTAAGCGTAAAGTCTGCTACTTTACCGTGCAAAAAGTGGATTTCATTGACTACAAGAATGTCCCACTTCTGCGACGATTCATCAGTGAGCGTGGGAAGATTCTCCCTCGCCGCACGACCGGCACCTGCGCCAAGTACCAGCGACCACTGGCACAGGCGATTAAGCGAGCACGTGAGATCGGCCTGCTTCCGTTTGTCGCTGATGGAATGTGATTTTTCATTAAACCCGTGACGATACGGTAAAGCCCCATTGAACAGCCTCCAACCATCTGGGTGGAGGTTGTTTGTTTTATGAGGGAGATCGTGCGCTGCTTTGAGGATGTACTGGAGACACTCCAACGTGCCCATGCTCGGGGCGAGAAAACCACACTGCTTATTGGAGCAGGCTGTTCCGTCTCTTCGGGTATTCCTCAAGCTCATGAGCTAGCTGTACAGATCGAGCAGGAGTACCCCCGCGCCGCTCAGCGTGCCTCCGCTCGAACCTACGAGGCCTATCTGGAAGAGCTCTCACCTGGCGAGCGTCGTGAGCTACTCGGTCGCTTTGTCAGAGAAGCACGCGTCAACTCAGCACACCTGGCTATCGCCCACTTAATGAAAATTGGTTTTGTTGACCGCATTCTGACAACCAATTTCGATCCTCTTTTATCCCGTGCCTGTGCTCTCGCCGGGGAGTTCCCGACGGTGTACAGTGTTCCTCATATGGCGATTTCTGAGCTCAAGGAGCTCCCGGAGAAGGCTATTTTCTACCTGCAGGGCCAGGGAGTCTCCCAGAGCCGTCCTGTTCCACGTGTCCTGCGAGCTGTCCTTGAGGAAACCAGTAAAGAGCGCCCCTGGCTCGTCGTGGGCTACAGTGGCACCGACTCCACCCTGTTTCCCCGCCTGGCCACCCAACGAACCTACGAGAGCCGTCTCTACTGGATTGGCAACGACCAGGAGCCGCCTGCTACAATTGTCACGCAAAAGCTCCTTCGACCAGGAAAAGAGGCCTACTGGGTTCCTGGCTTCACCGCGGACTCCTTTTTTGTTCAGCTTGTACGCCACCTGGGAGGCTTCTCGACTGACTTTGCGGACCGTCTTCTGGAGCACCCGCAGGCAATTCTTGATACCCTCTCACCCGCGATACAGCCGGATCTGCTTCTGGATCGCCTCCCGCGCATCGGCTACCCGACTCCCAAAGACATTCATCCGAGTTTTGTTGCCGCACAGCTCCGTGAGGGAGATCAGCTTGTTGAACGCGCTCAGTACAAAGCAAGTTGTGAGGCCGATGCTCTCTTTGAGAGTGCCTACGCACGCTACGCAGGTGTGGCTGAGCTTCAACCACAGCAGAGCGATGCTTACCTCCACTGGGCAATGGCTCTCTCAGAACAAGCGAGGCTTAAGTCCGGTGCGGAGGCCGAGCATCTTCTGAGCCTGGCCTGTGCGAAGTACTGCCTCGCCGCAGAGCTCCAGCCCGAGGCTCCTCAGATCGAGTTCCTCTGGGGCATGGCACTCTCCCGTAGGGTGCAACTGACACGCGGTGAGGTCTCCATAAAACTTCTGGAAGAAAGCTGTGAGCACCTTGTTCGTGCCGAGGAGGCTCAGCCGGGAACCGCTTCCTACTTCCTAGCCTGTCTCTGCGGCTCTCAGGGGGATGCGGAGGGGATTCAGCACTGGTTGACACGCAGTAAGAACGCTGGGACACTTCCCGCACTGGCGCTTGTCGAGGGAAATCCCGCCTTCCGGAGTGTGGTTGAGCAGCCCTGGTTTTCCCAGCTCTACTGTCTGTGAGCGGGGCCTAGCAGATTCTCCCACGCTTCGCGGCAAGGCTGTGCGTAATGGGCTTGCTACCATCTGCGCCATTTATCCAGCGCTCATCAACGGGCTCATCGGTGCGCTGGTAGCGTGTGTCGGAGCTGAGGCGAATGGTGTTGCCCTGGTTGTCGAGGCTCGCGTGCAGGGCTGCCATAGAGAAGATGAGTAGATCACCCATTTGGTAGTTCGTGGTGAGCCAGCGCCCGCCGAGCTGTTGGCGTAGTGCGGGTGGGTCGTGGGAGAAGGCTCCGTCCCAGGCTTCGTGGGTCTCAGGGTGCTCCCAGTGGATCTTTCCGGTCTGCACAGCTTCTGCGGCAGGGCCATTCTCACAGTAGGAGTCCACGTCTTGGGCAAGATAGTTGCCCGTGATATCCTGCCGCTTGTGCGAGCCTTCCAGGATAATGAGCCCACCGACCGAGATTGGAATGTCTCCAAGGGGTGTCCAGGCAGTGAAGAGCTTCGGCGTTCCTCG
This sequence comes from Armatimonas sp., assembly GCA_031387365.1. Classification (GTDB taxonomy): domain Bacteria; phylum Armatimonadota; class Armatimonadia; order Armatimonadales; family Armatimonadaceae; genus Armatimonas. The sequence goes on from JANNDD010000941.1 coordinate 10,131, forward strand.
GCCCATGTAGACTTTGTCACAGTGGGGGGCCGTGCCACCACCCGGGCTTACGGCACGCATCCACGTGAAGTCGTAGTGGAGCACGGGGCCATCGAGGAGCCGTGCGAAAATCTCCATCATGGGGCCGTCGTAGAGCACCTTGAGTAGAGGGAGATTGTCCTCGGCCAGCTCCGCTCGAAAGTAGAGGTTGAGGCTACCATCGGGGCTCCGTCGTGGAATTGCCTCCATCGGGTCGGAGCCAGGCTCCAGCAGGCCAGCCTCATGAAGCCGCCGGACGCACTCCTGCCGTGCCTGGATAACCTCATCCCGGTTCAGAGCGCCTCGGAAAAACAGATAACCATCATGGGTCATGCGCTGGCGTAGGGCAGGGCCATCGCTAAGGGCTGCCGTGGAGTCGCGGAGCTCTCCGAAGGCATCGTCGGTTATCTCTAGCTCTTTCTGGCGCGATGTCAGTTTCATGGCAACAAGTCTTTGTGATAGAGCAGGGGGTTAAGTGGGCTGGCGGCAGTATCACCGGGCTTGAGGCCGGGAAACCAGCGGCTGAGATCGTTCTCGCGGTTGGCATGATCTGGCTTGGTAATGACTGCATCGTCCTCAAGATAGATGATTGTCATTACCTCACGGGTACGTTCTGAATCAGCGTTGCCGGGCGCACCGTGGAGAGTCCAGCCGTTGTGGAACGTGGCATCGCCTGCTGCCATATCGCCCGCGTACTCCAGGGGGTAGCCTTTCTCAGCCACCAGCGCGTCGAATCGTGCCTCGGAGTCGTCGGAGATGTTCTCATGGCCCAAGTAGCCCAGTGCTTGGGAGCCCGACGCGAAGCGCATCGTTCCCATCGCCGCCGACGCGTCCACCAGGGGCATCCAGAGTGTGACACACTTGACTCCATCAAGGGGCCAGTACTGCTGGTCCTGGTGCCAGGGCGTCGGCCCTCCATGGGCCTCTTTATAGAGTGCCTGATCATGATAGAGGCGCACGCCTGCGACTCCCATCAGCTCCGCTGCGATCTTTGCAAAGCGCCGCGCTGTCACAAATTTCTGCACGTCCTCAGAGATCTCCCAGATATTAGAGTACTGGATAAACGCCTTGCCGTAGGTGTCACGCTGCTCAATGGGGGCATAGCGCTTGGCGAACGCATTGGTCATGGCAGTGATCACCTCACGGTAGGGCATCACTTCGTCGGGGGTGGCAACTTGCCGAAGAAGTGCCCAGCCCTGAGCTCGGTAGTGCGCGATCTGTTCTGTGGGAAGTGGGTAGTCCGACGATAGCTCTGGTAGCATGATTCTTTATTTTGCCTTAAAAATAAACAGCGGCTCCTGTGGATACAGGAGCCGCTGATGAAGAAACCCAACCACGACCTACGGAGCAGGAAGGGGAGTGGGAACGGTTACTGCGGGATCTGCGGGGATGAACTGGAAAGTATTTTCCACGCCACGCACACGAACCAGCCCTGGGGTGTCATCTGCTGTAGCTCCATTAGCAACGGAGCCAATGGTGATGGACAGATCAGAATTGACGGTTGCGACATCGTTAATGCCAGGAAGTACAACCGTATTGACGGTGCCATCCGCATTGGTGATGGGAGTTGTATTACTTGCGATGATGGTCCCATCTTCACGGAATGCAAGCTTACTGGAATCTTTCCTTGCTAAGCCCACGGGCTGAGGAATCGGAACGATGCGTATTGCCCCGTCTAGTAGGGTCACACTATAGACCGTACGTTGGGGAGCCTGCGCAGGGATGAGATTCTTCAGATAGGTGCCATTAATCGCATCGCGAACCAGAACCAGTCTATCTTCTGTAAGGGTGTAGCTACCGTCTTCTGTGCCCCGAAGGGTGACCAGACGATAACGGCCCCTACCCAGAGAAACTTGGGTGCCGAAGATCAGTATCTCACTGCTGCTGCAGGTGTCCACGACAATATTGTTGACGATTAGCTCTCGGGTGCTAGGTGCTAGAAGCTCTTTCGCATCGGGGCAGCTAACACGGGTGCCTTCAATGCCGATCTGTTGCCGACGCCAGATCCCACTGACATTTCGTGTCAGTGAGGGGGGCGGGACTTTGGAGTCTATACTGCCTCCACTGCATCCTGCCGTAACGACGGAAACAAGACCTAATATGCTCCAGCCAATACGAACTCTTATGGAATGTGCCAAACTATGCCTCCTCAAGATTCGCCATAATATACCACGCATCCGAGGCAAATCCCTCCTTCTTCCAGGAATTTTTCTCGCATCATTGAGAGGAAGCCTGGTAAGCCATAACGAACTACTCCCCATGACAATTTCAGAAGCACTGGGCGCACTGGGCGTCACCGAGGATAGCCTGAGTATCGCGGAGAAAAATCAGTTGGATCGTGATGGCTACTTACCTTTGGAGGGAGTTCTTTCCCTGGAGCAAGTTGCAGCGATCAATGACCGCCTGGCAGAGCTACTTGTGGCCGAGGGGGAGAATGCGGGCAAAGAAGTGCACCAAGAGGCGGGGACGAATCGCCTCTCGAATCTGGTGGAGAAAAGCCCCTTGTTCCTTCCCTGCTTCACCCACCCCCGGGTTCTTGCGGGTATTGCTCATGTGCTCCAGGGAGACCTGCGGCTCTCGTCGCTGAATCACCGTGCCGCGCTTCCCGGACAGGGGCTTCAGTCTCTCCATGCCGATTGGAGTGGCGCGATTTCTCCTGGGACGTTTTTTGTCTGTAACTCCATCTGGCTTCTGGACGACTTCACAGCCGAGAACGGCTCTACCCGAGTTGTGCCTGGCTCTCATAACAGCGGCAAGACACCGCGTGATGAGATGGAAAACCCGATCTTGCCCCACCCGCGTGAGACCGTTCTGATTGCGCCCGCTGGAACCGTGGTCATCTTCAATAGCCATACATGGCACGGTGGAACGCTTAACCGAACCGAGCGGCCGCGCCGGGCGCTTCACTCCTACTTTGCGCGTCGAGATCAGCCTCAGCAGACAAACCAGAGAGCCTCACTTAGCCCCAAAACAATCGCCGGACTCTCCGAAGCTGTTCGCGTTGTTTTAGATGCCTAACTAGCACTTGGGTGGCTGTTAAATAATTCACTGGCGGGGGGGGTGAGAGAGATACAATATTTTCCATAAAATGATAACAAGTGGTGTTGTGGATTGGCTCTAACTTGAAAAACAAGGTGATATTATGAAAAGAAAACAAATATTGGTAGGAATGGCTATTGGATGTATCTTATGTTTGCCCATAATAAGCTATGGCGAAGAAGAAATAGGTGATGGTTGGAAATCAGGTGGTTTTTATATAGCTAAGAATTCTTCGGGTTTTGAGCTTATGTCAAAAGGTGGTGATACACCGACGATAACAACTGCTCAAGGGAAAACACAATGCTTGTCTCAGCGGGCTGATCTCGAAAAACCAAAAAGTGCATTTATAGATGTTACTTTTGGAAAAGGCTTTAGCTGGCAAAACCCTCCAAACCCTCCTCCGTCTCCGTATTCTTTAGATATTAAAGTAACGTCTGTTGTTACCTGTAACACAAGTCCATATCGTGATTTGACAGCTATTGAAAAAGCAGGTAAAGCTTCGGCGTCAGGTAGTATTGAACTGACACAAGCTCCGGGGTTCTCCTGTAACTTTTCGGGAGGAGTATCTGCTGGAGTTAACAACGAAGCTGAGTATGAAAATTATGATCCACAGCATCCCGAACGACCTGTACGAAATAAGTCACTAACTGATTCTGATCACTGGTTTGTTATTTCGACATTATTACCGAGTGGGACAGTACATCAAGATTGGGCTTTGTGGTTTAAATGTAAGACAAATTCTAGTGTAGATTCTTTAGGTATGGTTCAAAGTTTACCTCCTGATGAAGAATTACCTCCACCCGACCCTGTCACAATATATGTTGAGAAGGCTTGTACTGCAAAATCAGTGACTCAAGTTTCTGTAAAAACTCTGAGTTATTCTGGTATTTACCGTTAAGTTTTGAATATATAGTCGTAGCAGATATGAAATATCTGCTAAGATTTTTTTAGGGAGACACTAATGTACGAAAATAAAAAATTATCGGATAGTATTAATCATTTTTG
>JANNDD010000961.1:0-1444 GCA_031387365.1 Armatimonas sp.
GGCACTGACGGCGATCACTCTCATGGCATTTCTTTTTTCTGACGTGTGCGGAGGCAGGTAATCAGCCCTTGGAGTGAGACAAGCCCCCAGACCACCTCCAGCACGAGAAATCCCCACTGCTGTCCTCGTAGCGCGGCCACGCCCAGCACCACCGATCCCAGTGTATTGAGCAGTAAGTAGGTAAAAGAGTCCTGCGCCAGCCGCCGTCGCTGTGCTAGCACAAAGGCAACGAGCACCAGAATCGCACCGATAAGCTGGACAAAGGGTTCCACAGCTATAATTCTATCGCCTCAGAGCGCTGCCGCCTGCTTGGGCGCAAGATGCAGGACAGCCCCCAGTCCGGCTCCGAGGCAGACACCGTAGAGGCCCCCCCAGAGGAGCATCCCCGTGGGGCGCGGGAAAGCGTCGTTCAGTAGGCTCCCCAGAAAATAGCCTGCCGAGTTGGCGAGAAAGAGAATGAGCGCGAGGCGAAACGGCGCTTTGCGGACTTTGAAGCCGATCACGAAGACTTGGCCCATTACCAATGAGCCGACCAGCGAGCCCAGCCACTCGCCCAGCCGATTGGGCTGAGCAAAATACGGCGCCCCCCAGCCGACCGAGTAGAGCAAAAACGCCAATGCAAAGAGCCCGAAAAAGCGCGCCCCACGCCACGGAGCCGAGACCAGCGGCAGCAGTGCCCCGCCGCCCAGCCCGATAAAGAGTACGGTCCAGGTGAGATACGCACCCCAGAGCCCCAGATGCGCGTACATCCAGCGCTCTCCAAACGCCACCGTCGCAAAGACCGCCAGGCTCGCCAGCCCGAAGCCGATGCCGCCTTGAATTATGCTTTGAGCTACTGAGTTCATGGCCTATTTTACCTGTTTAGTGAGGCCCCTTAGTCGCCCCAGCAGACAATGCCATGGTTACGTTGCTGAGCTAGCTTTACGAGGCTGTTCCACTGATTGAGCATCTGAAGAAAAGTTGCCCTGTTAACTTCCTCAAAGACTTCTTTGTACTCTGGATGGGTTTGGAAACCTATGGAAACGTGCCAGGTTCCAGGCTGGTTTTCGACTTGCTGACAGACCGTAGTAAGCACGTCTTCGAGAAGGTGAAGGTTGGTATCCTCGAAGTAGGCATTGCCATAGAGATCAATGTACTGGCCAGTTTGGTCAGCAAGTTGCGTAAAGAGGGGGTGTAGAAACCAGTAGTAGCCGTCGTTGTTGAGAAACAACGACGGCTGGTCGGAGTGGGGAACCGGTGAGGCACGGGTTCCTATGCCGATTTGGAGCATCAGTTTTATTTTGTTACAGATCGGCAGGGGTGGAGAGGGTACCTCGAAGTTGCGGTTGCTGGTGCTGGCACAGCGCTCGCCGGGCTGGAGGATGTCGGGGTTCATGCCAAGGCATTAATAAATTCATGAAGCATCAGTAGAGAGATGCTCCACAAAAAGACGCTTTGTTGTGGC
>JANNDD010000853.1:0-10066 GCA_031387365.1 Armatimonas sp.
CGGGAGCAGGTTCGTGATAAAGGCATCGTCTGGGTGTACGGTATGGGCGGCCCAGATGCCATCGGCGAGCCAGCAGCCGTAGTTGCGCGGCTGTGCCCCCGGCGTCCGAAACCAGTAGCGGGCGTAGTCTCGGGCGTACTGGGAGTCGCGCAGCCAGCGCACCTCGTAGAGCTGGTGCCCGACGGGGCAGCTAATGGCCCCATAGACCGTCCGTTCTGGAGTGGGGCCTATGGGGCCATTAGCTGTCCCGTCGGGCACCAGCTCTACGAAGTGCGCTGGCTGCGCGACTCCCAGTACGTCCGAGACTACGCCCGCTACTGGTTTCGGACACCGGGTGCACAGCCGCGCAACTACGGCTGCTGGCTCGCCGATGGCATCTGGGCCGCCCATACCGTACACCCAGACGATGCCTTTATCACGAACCTGCTCCCGGATTTGGTCAAAAACTACCAGGGGTGGGAGGCACGTCAGTTTGTCCCAGAGGTAGGGCTTTTCTGGCAGAACGGCCACGACGATGGCATGGAGTTCAATATCAACAGCCGCCAGACCAAAGACATTCTGCGCGGCGCGAACGGCTACCGTCCCGGCTTCAATGCCTACATGTACGCCGATGCCCTCGCGATTGCCGGTGTCGCGGAGCTAGCCGGGGATAAAGAGACGGTGCAGGCTTACCGTGCCAAAGCCGCCGCGCTCAAGGCAAATGTGCAAAAGCTCCTCTGGGATCCGATGCGCGAGTTCTTCTTCCCGATGTCGATGCGCGATGAGAGCGATGCCGAGGGCAACATCGTGAAGAAACACACGCTCACCTACCAGTCCGGCAAGTTCGCGGGAAGCCCGCACGGGCGCGAGGAGCACGGCTATATCCCCTGGCAGTTCAATCTCCCCGACCCCGGCTTTGAGCAGTCGTGGAAGTTTCTGATGGATCCCGAGTACTTCTTCTCCAAGTTTGGCCCGACTTCTGTCGAGCGCCACGATCCCCTCTTTGTGCTCAAAACAAGCTGCTGCTGGTGGAGCGGACAGTCCTGGCCGTATGCCACAGCACAGACCCTCAAGGCGCTAGCAAATCTCCTCCAGAACTACAAACAGAGTGTTGTCACCCGTGCCGACTACCTAAAGCTGCTCCATATCTTTGCCAGCTCCCACCGCAAGAACGGAGTGCCCTATCTTGCCGAGGCGCTCCATCCTGACACAGGCTCGTTTGAGGGCCACGATGGCTACAACCACAGCGAGCACTACTTTCACAGTAGCTTCAATGACCTCGTGATCACCGGCCTGGTTGGGCTGACCCCGCGCAACGACAACACTCTTGAGCTCGCACCGCTCGCACCCGCAGAGTGGTCCTACTTCGCCCTAGACGATATTTCCTATCGTGGCCATAATGTTAGCATTCTCTGGGACCGGGACGGGACACACTACCACCAAGGAGTGGGCCTACGCGTTATAGTGGATGGCAAGCCTCTGGCCTCGCGCCCGACTCTAGGCAAGCTGGTCGTGAAGCTGCCCGCCACGCCGAAGAAAACAAGCGCGAAACCCCCTCGCCTCAACTACGCGGTGAACAACGACGGCGACTACTACCCGCGGCTCACGGCGTCCTTCACCGACCCGAAGACATCACTGGAAGCCGTGAACGATGGCAACTACCGCTACACCGTGCACCCCCCGAACCGCTGGACGACCCAAGGCTCACCCCACAAATCCGACTGGCTCGAGCTAGACTTCGGAATCGCACGGCGCATAGACACCGTAAAGCTTGCGTTCCTCGATGATGGCACGGGGATAATCGCCCCTGAGAGCGTCGCACTGGAGTTCTTCGACGGTACTACCTGGAAGCCCCTTCCCCAGGAATCTCCTCGCGCCAAGCCTACGGGGCATCGGTTCACGATGGTCGCGTTCGCGCCTCAGGAGCTCACTCGGCTCCGAGCAACCTTTGTTCATGGGCAGGGGGGCTTCACCGGCCTCACGGAAATTGAGGCGTGGGGTGCGGGGACGCTGCCCTATGCGCCGCCGCCACCCCGGCCCGGCAACCTCGCCTACAATCCCACCGGCAGTGGCTTCCCGAAGGCCACCGCGTCGTTCCACGATATCTACGGCGGCCTACCGGAGCGGGCCATTGATGGCAAAGTGAACTACAAACCCACCCCCATCAACCGCTGGACAAGCTACGGCTCCCCCAGCAAGACCGACTGGCTGGAGGTGGACTTTGGCGCGCCTAAGCAGGTCAGCCGCGCTGAGCTATACATCTACGACGACCACGGCGGTGTCCAGCCACCCGAGAGCTTCAGCGTGCAGTACCTCGCCGAAGTCGAGTGGCGCACGGTCGAGAATCTAGTAAAATCGCCGCAAACGCCCATGGGAAGCGCCCTCAACAACGCCACCTTCACTCAAGTGACCACCACAAAGATCCGCATCGTCTTTACTCACCAAGGAGCCTCCCGCAGTGGCCTTACCGAGCTGGAACTAAGAAACGAATAAGTAGCGATGGAGAAGCGTACAATGACACCACCACCGAGCCCCTCGCCCCATGCCCTGCTTCATGGCATCACCCTAGAGCGCATGATGAATGAGCTGGTAGAACACTTTGGGTGGGAAGCCCTCGCCGGGCGTATTAACCTGCGCTGCTTCGCGCTCGATCCCAGTGTCAGCTCTAGCCTCAAGTTCCTGCGTAAAACTCCGTGGGCACGGGAAAAAGTGGAAAACCTCTATCTTCATATGCAGCGCACGAACGATTCTTAGGAGCAAGTGTCAATAGTATTAATTTCCCACTAAGTACAGGACAAAAATTGTAGGGCTGTCTTTCTCTGGCACTCGTTGACAGTTCTACACAATGAACACTCTGAAATTTAGTCTTGCCAAAATGTGTCTATCAAAATGCCTGGTCTACAATTACTGCCCGTCGATAGGTCTGTTCGCGGGCGGCGGGGGCGGTTCCTTCCAGGGCAAGGACGGCTTGTAGCGAATCGCCAGATGCGGCGTCTCTATCCGCGCGCCGCCTTGTTGCCGCGATTTAAAAATCGCGGCAAGTACGCCGGTAACAAGCAGGGTGCGTTCGACAGGCCAGGTTGCTTTTCCGCTAAAAATCATCCGCTCGATGCCCTGCAGCAGGAGCGTGAAGTGCCCGAACGGCCGCGCTTCCTGAGTGTAATGCACCGTCGCCGGATGCGTCTCGCGCCCTTCCTCGCTCCAGGCTGTCACCCATTCGTTGTTCGCGGCTCCGGTGTCGTGTATCAGAGCCGCTTTAAAGCCGTCTTGATATTCGATGAAGAAGGCGACCGGCTGCAGCGCGTCCTTGAGAGTGCCCGCGAAGCGCCCTTTGGCCTCACGCCTATTTGCTGCTGCCTCGAACACGCTCCCGTCGAATCGCCCCTGCGCGGTGGCCTCCCACACGCCACTGCCGGACACAAGCTGCACGGCTTTTACGCCTGTTTCGCCCCCGTGTCGCCGTTCCACTATTGCCTGCATCGCTTCCAGTCCGTGATAGGCGTAGCCTTCCAGCGGGCCGAAACTCAGTCCTACGGCTTCTCTGGCGCGGGCACCGAGTCGCATTTCGAGGGACGGATGCCGCCAGGTTCCGGGCACGGAGGAACCCGCCATAAAGGGTATCTTCCTTGTACGCGCCGTGTCCGCCATCCACCGGGCGTCCTCCCAGTTCCAGGCAAGATGCTTGTCGCTGAATATAGGAACGGACTTGCCGACACGCTCAAAAATCGCCGCCGTCTCCTCAAAGAAGCGCCGGCGGGGATACATGATCTGGCCGGTATCGGAAAGGGGATAGTCGCCATGCTCGCCGATGAGCAGTACGCCATCTACCGCCAGTTCCCGTCCGCCGACAGTGAGCGTTTCGGCGATGGTGGAGCAGAGTCGGAATCCATACTCAGCGGCGAGTTTATGGCTCATGTCGTTGACGGGAAACTGGTCGGCGTAGAGACTGACAAGCTTAAGGTTGGGGCGCGGCGGCTTGGAGTCCAGGTTGAAACCTTGGAGGATTCTGCTGACGAGAACATCGGCATGCGAGTTGTGCGTGTAGTGCGTCACGACTGCAGCTACCCGCTTTGGTTCTAGCGTCGAGGGATTCATCTCCGCTTTCCAATCTTCAGCAGCGTGAAAGGATAGATCGTCGTGGCGTAGATCGTGCCATCACGAGCGACTATCAGGGACATGACGACGTGGAGCGGCGTGAGTGTACCGTCCGGCAGGGTGTGGAAGCCGTGACGGGGGCGCAGAGAACCGTCCGGGTTCTTCGCCTGAATCCCGGTGAAATCGAAAAAGTCAGGGTTCTTGACGGCAAACACGCCCAGGTCTTCCATCACGCCGGTCTTCGGGGTGTAGCAAATCAGGTGGTGCAGATAGCCGCTCCCGAACCCGGTCTTGTTGTCAACACGGACTGCCGAATAGACGCGGCCATCCGGTGCGATGCTAATAGAGCCACGTGAGTCGGGCCCTGCACCCTGAATTCGATTCCCCAGGTTCGCGGCCATCACGGGCTGCCCCGCTACGCCTGTCAAATCCACGCGAAACATGCGGAGGTCGTCCAGCAATTGAAGGTAAGCGGTTTTGCCATCTTTGGTGATCCGCCAATCGGGATGGACGCACTTGGCACCCAGATACTCCGCGAACGGCTTGCCTTCCACCAGCAAGGGATCCACGCTCACCCTGTCGGTTGCTGGATCGTATCGGGCGATCTGGAAATCTGCTGTAATCGCCGTGCCTCGTCCCTGCGCATCTATGAGGGTGTTGGGCTGATCTCGCAGGATCGGCCCCAGTTTGCGGTACTTGCGTGTCCTCCTGTCATAAAGCATCCAGTGCTGTTCTTCACAGGTGATGACATAGATCAGCCCGCGTGATTCATCGGCGGTAACATCAATGACGCCCTGCCCTTCCTTTTTACCGGCGGCGATCAGCAGCTCGTCCAGCGGCATCGGCATGCCCAGGTTCTCGGTGGCACTCGTCGCCGGGTCATATACCATCACGTAACCGCCGTGATAGGTGGGGATTTTTTCGCCACGCGCCAGCGCCTCTTTTTCGGCAGGTGAGGGATAGCCCTGCTTGGAGCCGACATAGATTTTGCCCGACGGGCCGACGAAATTGCGGGTGTGAAGCTTGGCCTGCGCGGCGTACCCGGTGGGCGTCAGCGGCAAGCCAACAAGTTTATGAACGTCCAGAACAACCCGCATCTGCTCCGTTTTGGGATCGAATTCGACCAGATAGGCATCTCTGCCGTACGCCGCCGTGCCGATATAAATCTTCCCGTTGCGCCCTTCGCACAGTGAAAAGTAGCCGGACTCCTCCGTTGTGGTCTCCGGCGGGATGTGGTAGGCTTGCGCCCGCACATACCGAAACGGCGCTTTGAGTGGTTGGGCAGTCTTAGTATCATCAGGGTTAGCGCTGCTGCGCGCACCGAGAAGCAGACAACAAGCCACGCAGGCGTGAAACGCTGTGTTACGGTATGGGAACCGGGTTCTCAGGAAAGGGCGGGTATTCATGCGTACCTCACAGGAATTAGTCCCACCAGTATTCGTCTTTGCGCCAGGCTTTTCCTGTGAGCAGCCTATATTACTCTGATTCGGAAAGGTCGCAATCACAGTTAAAATAGCAGGAAAATATCCCTTCGCTCCTGAAATAGACACCGTCTCCCTGTGGCTGAGAGCAGCTCCAAGCGCTCTAATAGCGCGGGCAGGATTGTGTGCGGCCGAGGAGGTGGCGGATTTGAGGCCAGGGCGCACCAGGCAAAAAGGGATTAGCAGCGTACCGCTTCGGCAAGAACCACCCTATAAGGACCACGCTATGCAGATGAGACACCACGCAGTTCCTGACGGCAGTATCCGCCGTACCCTCCCTCCCTTCCGGCTTTTCGCCGCAGCGATCGGCCTAGCCGCGCTGTGTACGGCTGCCTCCCCCGCATCGGGCGACGTGATTTTGGTGCGGAATGGCAGGGCACGGGCCGTGATCGTGGCACCCGCGGCGCTTATGGCCGTACCTGCTCCGCCCGTGGCGGGAGCTCCGGCGGCCCCGGCAAATCGGCTTCGCGAATCTGTGCTCGACCTTGCGCGCTGCCTGGAAAAGATCTCCGGAGCGAAGGTGGAGATCGTGACCCCGGATCTGGCTCCGGGAGATCCTCGCTCCCGGCTCACGCCCATCGCCATCGGGGCGGAGGCCGAGAAGCGCTTCGGGCCACCCGCAAAGAAGTCGCCCTACAAGCAGGGATGGCGAATTGTGGCCCGGAACAAAGGCGTCGGGCTGATGGGCGAATCGGATGAGGCCACGAGCTATGCGATTTACGAGCTGCTGGACCGGCTCGGATGCCGCTGGTACCTGCCAAGCGACCTGGGCGAATCGCTCCCTTCTGCCAAGACCATCGGCCTGAAGGAGATGGATCTCTCGGACGTGCCAAAGACGCTTTCGCGGGAGATCTGGTATGCGGATGATGCCTTCAAGCGGCGGAACCGGCTGGGCGGTCTGGTGCTCTCCGCCGGGCATGCACTGGAAATATCCAACTACGTCACGAAGGAGCAGCTCCAGGCGCATCTGGATTGGAACGCGGAGATCGGCGGAAAGCGGAGCCTGAATGGCCGCTTCTGCTGGGCGAACCGCGATCTCAGCGCCGCAGTGGCGGACGGGATTATCGCGAAGCTGGACAAAGCCTACACGCCCACCGTCTCGCTCTCACCCGAGGACGGGTTCAGCTTCTGCGAATGCGTTAAGTGCAAGGCGCTGGACGCAAACGACTGGGACGCCAGCTTGAATCAGGTCTCAATTACGGATCGGTATGTGCAGTTTTGCAACCGGATCGCCGAGCGCGTGACGAAGAAGTATCCAAATGTCCTGTTTGGATTCCTTGCCTATGTACAGTACACGCGGCCGCCAGTCCGCGAGAAGCTGCACCCGAGCCTTGTTCCCCAGATCGCGCCGATTAACTACTGCCGCGCCCATGCCATGACGGACGCGATCTGCCCCTCGCGGCAGACCATTCGCCGCATCGTGGAGGGGTGGGCAAAGACGGCCAGATCGGTCTCGTATTACAACTACATGTACCACCTCGCGGAGGTCACCGTACCCTATCCAATGATGCACCAGATGGCCGAGGAGCTGCCTATGCTCTACCGCAACAACGTGGTCTTCTGGCAGCCTGAGACGCTGCCCAACTTCGAGTCCACGCTCCCCGGGTTCTATCTGTCCATCCGCAAGTCGTGGTACACCGATGCCGACCCGAAGCAAGTGTTCAACGAGTTTTTCACTCGGTTCTATGGCGCTGCCGAAGCTCCGATGCGCCGCTACTGGCAGACGTTCGACGATGCCTGGACCAACTCGCCGGAGCACGCGGGCTGCGCGTTTGGTTACGCCCGTCGCTTCACGCCGCAGGTGCTGGCGGCGGCGCGATCAGCGATCAGCGATGCGCTCGCCGCCTGCCGTAGCGACACCGAGCGTGCGCGTGTCCACATGCAGGACTATTCGCTCCGCCAGTTCGAGCGCTTCATGAGGACTCGGCGGGACCTCTCCGAAGGGAAGCTGGCGAACTTGGAACAGGCGGGCAGGGAGTGGATGGACGCGCAGACAGCCCTGGGAGAGAGATACGCGCCGCAGTACGCCTTCGCGAAGACTTACTGGGCACCCAAGACCGTGGGAACCTACTTCTTCGACATCTTCTTTCAGCCCACCTACAAGGACGCCTCCCGGATCGTTCGGGACTTCACGCTGCTGACACCCATGCTAAGGAAGTGGCGCTTCGCGGTGGACCGGGAGAAGCGTGGGGATGCGCTCGGCTGGGGCCAAGCCGCCTTCGCGGATTCGGGCTGGAAGGAGACGGACACTGCGCTGGAGAGCTGGGCGGACCTGGACATTCCGGATTTCTACGGAAGCGTCTGGTACAGGACGACCGTGAAGACCGGCGACCTGCCAGTGGGAAAGAAGATTTTTCTCTGGCTGAGCGGCGTGGACGGAGGCGTCCAAGTGATGGTGAACGGCCAGAAGTCGGGCGAGGCACCGCCCGGATTCTCCGCGCCCCTCTCCTTCGATATTACCGCTGCCCTCAGGCCGAACGCGGAAAACCTGATCGTGGTGGTGGGAACGCGCACGTTCCTGAACGAGCTGGGAACGGGCGGTCTGCTGGGCCCGGCTGCGCTCTACCGGGAGCGATAGGTCCAGCGAATGGAACCCTATTATGTGACCAATGCCCATTGAACTTGGCAGGGCTAACATATACCAGAGAGGCGCTTTCACCGATTCCAGAATTAAAGCCTGAAGCACGGATGCCACCAAAAACGGTCGTTAAACCAGACTACGAGTAGACTGTCTGAATACCACCCTTCATTTTTTGAGACGGGGTTGGAGCGGATGGCAGAGGCCAAGGGCTAGAATACGGTTACCACACCCAATTCAAGTCCTGGAGCCAAATGAGAGCCGAGCTCGATGCTTATGGCGATTCGCCTCCGTTGGTCGGTCCCGTGGCAGTGACGAATTCCAGGTCATCGTAGACTCCCTCGAACTCCTTGATCCGCCGGAATTCCTCCAAAACCCATCCAGGACGCGCGTCGGGGCGGACCGAGGCACTTTGCAGGAGCGCAACGATTTCCGACCGTGCGCTCTCGCCGCGTACCTTCCATAGAGTCGCCGCCGCCTGAACCAGACTTCGATAACTGTAATCCCCCGTCGCAAGTTGACGCTCGAAGTACGCCCATGCTCGCTCGTATTGCTCCACTCCGTACAGCAAAGTGGCGCAGGTATTCAGACAACTGGCAATGGTCGTCGCCTGCCACTCCTCGTTCGGGTCGAGCGTGGGAAGATACGCGGCCACAAGCAGCTCTAATTCCTCGACGATCGCCCTACGGGACGCCTCGCCTCGCTCCGTGAAACTATCGGTCCGATCCTCAAAAGCGAAGTCCCACATCTGTTTCATCTCGATGCGCCAGAAGGGGGAGAAGGCGTCCCGGTCGGCCTCGTCGGACAGGTTTCCGCTGGCCCGGATCGCTTCCCAGGCTTCTTCGTCTCTCCCCATTTCGCGCAGCGCCAACGCCCTCGTGCGGATCAGGTAATAACGCTCACGACGCGAGCGTGCCGTTTTTGGCATTTCGTCCAGTATCTGCCCCGCCCGCGTCAGCCACTCCTCCAGATGTCCGAAGGTCTTCCAAAGGTCCCAATAGGAATACGAAGAAAATGCCCATAGCATCAACTCCCCGTCCGGCGCAATCTCATTCATCACGCCGGTTCCGACGAACGTATGCAGCCATTCCAGAAACTCACGGTGCAACCGTACGTACTCGCCGCGATAGCCGCTGAGGCACAGAGCGTAGAGCCGCAATTTGGTCGCTTCCGCGCGTTCCGGCGGGGTCAGGTCGGGTCGGGCGAGATACAGGTTCAGAAGGTCCGCCGCCGTTGAATACTGGTTCAGGTCCCAGATGATCATCATGGCGGCGCGCCGTATCGCTCTCCGATCCAGTGGTTCTCCGGCGAGCAATTTTTCCTCGAAGGCATTGCGCTCCCGCTCCAGCGCGTCCCAATCGGGCGGCGGCTGAGGGCCTTCGCCGGGCATCGGCGTATGATACCGGGAGCATGCCAGCTGATGGTCGCGCTTCACCCTACCCTGGAACTGAGCGGTGGCGGAGGGCCGCTCCTCGTTGAGTGTTTCTTCAGACATGGTAAACATTCTCCTTTTCAAGCGGGTTCGCGCGGCGTGCAGACGGCCTTTCACAGTCGAGAGCGGCACATCGAGCGATTCCGCGATCTCCTTCATCGACTGGTCGCCGACGTAAAACAGTAGGACGGCCGTGCGCTCCGCTTCGGGCAGGTCACGCACCGCCTGACGGACTGCCTCGCGCATCTCAGACACGGCTAGCTCCTTCGCCGGGTCGCCGTCGAAGGACGCTGCTGTCGTGGCTGCGGCGGCATCGTCGAGTGTTAAGGCCGTTGCCGCTCGAAACTGTCGTCGTCGGGTAATGCGGTCGGCGTGCTTCCGCACCAAGGATTTCAGCAGCGAGGGGAACGCGGTGGGATGCTGAAGGTCCGGTAGGCGTCGCAGGGCTTCGACAAAAGCTTCCTGCGCCACGTCCTCCGCATCCGGGATCCCACCGCCGAG
>JANNDD010000871.1:0-8688 GCA_031387365.1 Armatimonas sp.
GCCGTTATCATACGGGCGGCTAAAGCGGCCCGCTGTTGCGACAAGAAAACTAAAACCCCCTCCACCCTCTCCCGTTATCGGGAGGGGGTCGCGAGGCACGAGCGGGGGGAGGGCATTCATGCACCCAGTAGATGCAGTGATGATTCTAGTAAATGCAGTCATGCATCTGATGAAATTAGGTGTGCATCTACCAGATGCAGAAGTATGTCTACTAGGTGAATGAGGAAAAATGGTAGATGCAGTGCTCTGCCGGGAACATTGGGTAATGCATCTCGCGTATAGTGAAGTGAGCTGCCATGAGCGTGGCTCGACGAAAGGTAGACGATAATGGCTCAAGCACGAGCGAACACGAACCGTATTGCAGCAGACAAAAAGGCGCTGGATGCCCTCGCAAAGATTGCGGGATACGCGCCGCGCAAGCCCGAGGCGGCGGTTGCTGCTTTGAAGACTCTGGAAGGCGAGATGGATGCCAAGGCGACACGTATTAACGAGGTGCGTGCCGAGCTGGCAGGTCTTGTGGATGACTACCATACCATAGCGACCACGTTCTCCACTCACATGACCGATGCCCGTGATGAAGTCATGGTGCAGTTTGGCCGCAACTCCAACGAGGTGCAGTCCGTGGGCCGCACCAAGACCAGTGAGCGCAAGCCCCCCGTTCGCAAGCCCAAACCCACGGGGTAGAACTCCCCCCAAGCCTACCCCCCAACCCCCGCCCGGCGGGGGAGAAAATTCCCCCGTTGGACGGGGGCTAGGGGGTAGGTAAGGGGCGAGGCACATCACAGCCCCAACTCCTCCATGAGTGTTGGGAGAAACTTGGTGGAGACGTCGTTGTTGCGGTAGCGGCTGTCGGCGAGGATCTGCTTGAGGAAGCTGATATTGGTGGGCAAGCCCTCGATACGTGTCTCGCTCAAGCAGCGCTCCATCCGGCGAATGGCTTCGTCGCGGTCCACGCCCCAGACGATCACTTTGGCTAGGTTGCTGTCGTAGTAGGGGGGGACACTGTAGTTGGAGTAGATCTGGGTGTCCACGCGCACGCCCAGGCCGCCAGGGAGCAGAACCTCGCCCATCTTACCCGCCGAGGGTGCGAAGTTCTTGGCAGGATCTTGCGCTGTGACACGGCACTCGATGGAATGGCCTTTCCACTCAATGTCCTCTTGCTTCAGAGAGAGCGGTTCCCCGGCAGCGATACGAATCTGCCACTGGATCAGGTCAACGCCCGTCACGAACTCCGTGACCGGGTGCTCCACTTGAATGCGGGTATTCATCTCCATGAAGTAGAACTCGCCGCTCGGGGTGTAGATAAACTCCACGGTTCCCGCGTTGGCATAGCCCGCCGCGACGCCCGCCTTCACCGCCGCCGCCCCGATTGTCATGCGCTGCTCCGGCGTGAGGGTGGGAGACGGCGCCTCCTCGACCACTTTCTGGTGGCGGACGGTCTGGACGGAGCACTCACGCTCGCCCAGGTGAATCCCATGGCCGTGCTCATCAAAGAGCACCTGCACCTCGATATGGCGCATCTCCCGGATGTACTTCTCCAGATAGAGCCCACCGTTGCCAAACGCCGCCTCCGCCTCGACCTGCGCCACTTTAAACTGACGCTGCATCTCGTCTTCGTTCTCGACGATGCGAATCCCACGCCCGCCGCCCCCCGCCGTGGCCTTCATCATCACCGGATAGCCAAGCTGGCTAGCGAGCTTGAGGGCATCGGTGTCGCTCTCGACGATACCCTTGGAGCCAGGCACAGTCGGAACACCCGCGGCTTGCGCGGTGGCACGAGCTGTGGCCTTGTCGCCCATCTTCTCAATGGCGGAGATGGGAGGGCCGATAAACTTGATACCACACTGCTCGCAGATCTCCGCAAAGCTGGCCACCTCAGAGAGAAAGCCATAGCCGGGGTGGATAGCCTGCGCCCCGGTATTCAGCGCGGCAGCGATAATATGCGGGATATTAAGATAGGAGTCCTTGGAAGGGCCAGGCCCCACACAGACGGTTTCATCGGCGAGGCGCACGGGCAGTGAGTCCCGATCCGCATCGGAGTGAATCTGGACGGTCTTGATGCCTAGCTCCTGGCAGGCACGAATGATCCGAACCGCGATCTCGCCGCGGTTGGCAATGAGAATTTTAGTGAACATTACTGTCTTTACTATCTATTGTCCGGCGTTAGGAAGATTAAGTGCTCTGCCGATACTGCCAGGAAGGGCAGTCGGACTGGTGACTTCACCGGTTTGGGAATTGTACTGAAGGGGCTGCTTACTCACCGCATCAATCAGCATCTCGTCGGTGACCCCGTAGCGCTTGAGCTCCTTGAGGCTGGTGGGGAGGCGCTCCTCGTTATCCATCTTGTACATGGTGATGGCCTGCTGGATCTGGCTGACGTAGCTGATTGTCCCGACTTGCTGTGCTCTTTGCTTATGGGTAAGCACACGCTTGCCCGATGCATCCTTGCCACCTCCAATAAGGCGTGGGACGAGCACAGTGGCCAAAACGGTGATAATCACCAGCACCACAAGAATCTCGATCAGCGAAAACAATCGTCGCATCTATTTTTCCTCCGGCATGATCTCAAAGAGAGGTTGTCCATACTCGACTGGCTGTCCCTCTTCCACGAGCAAAGAGACGAGCTTGCCTGCAACGGGAGCTTTACAGGCGCTGAGCAGGCGCATCGTGTCAATTTGTGCAAGGATTTGCCCTGCCGTTACCCGCTCACCCACCGTGACGGGAGCGAGCTGGACAATACCGACATGCTCCGCTGTGACAAAGAGCGACGAAGCTGCAACGGGGAGAATCGCTGTGCTGGGAGCCGTTTGGGTGGCAACGAGTGGAGCAAGGGGGGTGGTTAGACTACGGCGGAGGCGAAGAGAGGCTCCCTCACTACGCACCTCGATCTCCGTGAGACGCGGAACGGCACTGAAGAGCGCCGCAAAACCTTCGATCTGTTCGTGATTCATTTAGATTTTCTTGACAAAGACACACCACTCCACTATCTGGAGCACTTTGGAGACGATCATGAGCGAGAATGCGCCTACCAGGCCCCACTCTACCGTAGAGGGTGGTCGAGTGAGCTTCACTGTACTCTCGCTTGAGGAACTGAAGCTAACCTTGGCGACAGTCTGCTCAATGAGAGTGAAGCTTCCCTGAATTCCCTGCTTCATGAGAGGGGAGATTAGAGCACAGAGAACCACCGTGGCCACGATCGCAAGCGGCATCACTATTTTATATTTTTCTGACTGGTGGTCGTTGTAGATCACACAATTACGGCAGCGTTCCGCCTTTTGCGAATCATTGAGGATCACCTTAGGCGGTGCCGTCGAACCTGGAGCAGAGGGGTTTGCGTAGTTGTACTGCGATGACGGAGCCATCTCCAACTGCATGCCTCCCTGAGTCTTGTTGGCGGCTGCACTGACAATCTCTTGCTCACAGTAGCACCCCCGCCGCTGTCGCCAGCAGGCATCACGCCGCTGGTAGATAGGGCAGTGCGGACGCACCCAATCGCGGCAGTAGCTCCCTTCCCAACACTTACCCAGGAGCGATGTGCGCAATGGTTTTTGTTCGCGTTTTGCACTGGCACCAAGTTTTACCTGCGAGAGATCGGCATCGGAGCCACGGCGCTGGATCGCACGACCGAACTTGGCAAAAACATCGCGCACTACCAAGATCCCACCAATGATGGCAGGAGCGATAGAGGCTAGGGGGAAGACTCCTAGAGCGTTAGAGACTCCCTTGGAGGCAATCTCACCCCCCAGCATGGGGAAGGCAAAGGGAATCCCTAGACCGAGCACTCCTGCGCTGATCAGAATGACGTAGCCGACTATTTCCTCAAACCAAAAAATAACCGCAGCGCAGAGCGAACCAATACCCAGCCCGATCATCATCGCCTTGCCGGCAAGTGCAATGATGCCTAGCATCACCTGTTGCTTAGCCGTATCCCAGCTGGAAAAGCCACTAAGCCCGGTGAATATTCCGTATAGTAAGTAGGCAAAGCCAAGGCCGGCGACCACGAAGCTGATCGTCATCGTTAGGTTCGCTAAGGCAAAGACGATAGGTGGCACATAGACTCCACCCTCTTCGGATTCTTCTCTACTCATGAGGCTTTTCCTTTAAAGTGTCTCCAGCGGACAGCTAGGACTTAACGCGCTCCAGATAGCTGTCGGTGCGCGTATCGATCTTGAGCTTGTCTCCAACATTGATAAAGAAGGGAACGGCAACGACAACACCACCCTCAACGGTAGCGGGTTTGGTGCCCCCGGAGGCTGTATCGCCACGCACTCCTGGATCTGTCTCAATGACAGCAAGCTCCATAAAATCCGGAACAGTCACCTGGATAATCTGCTCCTTGTGTGTCACTGCCTGGATCTCCATGTTCTCTTTCATGTACTTGGCTTGAGAGCCGATCAACGCCGCAGGGACGCCGGTCTGCTCAAAGGTATCCATGTCCATCAAGAAGTACTCACTGTCTTGCTCGTAGAGATACTGCATGGGTTTTCTCTCGAGATAAGCGGCTTCCATTTTCTCACCTGCACGCCAAGTCTTGTCTAACGTCCGTCCTGTGCGTAGGTTCTTGAGGGTAGAGCGGACAAAGGCTCCTCCCTTGCCGGGTTTGACATGCTGGAAATCAACGATGGTGTAGATATCGTTATCATAGATGAGAGAGAGCCCGTTGCGGAATTCACTAGTATCCAATCGAAAACACTCCTTTGAAACTGTGGCTATTATAGCACGAAAAAGGCCCCCGGCATGTGCCGGGGGCCACTATTCAGGAGAGGCTTTGCTTAGAAGCGAACAGAGAACTGTCCGGCAACGACGCCACCCTTTTGGACGTTTTCGGTTGCAGCTGCGGAGCCGTTGAAGGCAACGTTACCGCGGCCATTGTAGTCCGCGACCTGGTAGAGAAGACGGAACGTGCTCGCCGGGTTGAAGTCGAACCGGTAGCCGATGTTGGTGAACATCTCACGCGGTTTCGCAGCAGTTCCCGTGCGGGTGTAATCGGTTGACTCGGTGGAAACTTCCAGGGAGGAAGGACCGGTTACCTGCCATTTCACGCCTAAGCCGACGTTCTCGATCTTGTCCGTTGTGGCCAGACCACCGAGGCCCGCCTTGCCCGTGCCCGTATAGTTCTGAGCAGAGCCCATCAGCTCGATCCGGTTGGAGAGGTTGTAGGAAACCTTCCCATAGCCACCCTTGATATCGGTGGGATTCTGGAAGGAACCCACTCGAGCCCAAGCACCCGGAGCGCCGAAGAACGGTCCGACATTACGGTAACCACCGGTCAGCATAAAGTTACCCTTGCCCACTTGAGCATTGATATCCGTCGCTTCATTATTCTTGGTTGTTACGTTTTTGGAACCGATCTTAGTGTCCGACTTGGCATACTTACCAATGATGTTCAGACCTAGTAGGCGGGTAGAGACATCGGCCGCGAGGACATTCACGGTATCGAAGTTTGCTGCACCCGCTGCTGCCTGAGATCCACCCCCGAAGGTTAGGTAGGTTGCGTTGACGTTGAACTTAGTCAGGAGGTTGACGTTCACGTTAGCACTACCACCCGCGAACTGGTTCACGGCCAATCCGCCCACGCGACCTGCCTGCCCGAACGCACCAACGGTGTTGGCGCGAGTCAAGCCGCCCACGTAGCCACCCCGGAACGCACCTGCCATCACACCAGGAGCTAGGTTTACTGAAGCGGGGCCATAGCTGACCGGGTTCACCTTACCTGCCTGAGCAGTGACATTGATGCCATGGAGGCGGAAGTTTGAACGAAGGCCATCCGTGGGAACGGTTCCCATGTCGGTCTTCTGGTTGGTGAAGTAGGAATCCTGATCAGGGGTCTTGAAGGTGTACTCCCCGAACATGGTGGGGATACGACCAACGGTCACACCGGTGCTACCAATGATAGGCAGTTTGGTGCTGGTGCTCATATGAGCGGACCAGAGGGTCGTTGCCTGATCCTGATTGACCCTAGCTGCACCACGGTCAGAGCGGACGCCCATACCGCCACCGAGGTAGGATAAATAGTTACCGACCGTCAGATTGGCTTCGAAAGTCACGTTCTCGTTGGGCGTGGCCTTGAGGTTGAGGTCGAGGTCGTGCAGTGCACGGGTGTCGGCCAGAACGCCGCCGCTTGTACCAGGACCGCGGGTTACCAGGAAGCCGTCCTTATCGCGGAACCCGGTGACAGGAATGCCCGCTGCCGCATTGCCGTTTCGGAAGTTGCCACGCACGTAGGTATTGAAGCCACCACCGATCTTAAGACGCTTCTTCCACTCTGCCTCAAGGTTCGAAACACGATCCTCAAGGTTCTTCAGACGCTTCTTAACCGCGTCCACATCCACACCGAGGGTGGTAAGCTCCGTCTGGAACTCCGCTACCATCTTGCGAATCAGATCCAGATCCGTCTTCTTTACCATACCGGCGATATCGCCCTTGGTAGCATAGCCCGACAGATCCACTGGGGGCTGACCCACACTGGTATTGCCACCAACGCCATGTGAGTGGTCTTTGTCCGCCTTTGTAGCGAGCTCTGCCTTAGTGGCGAAACCGCTCATGTCCTGCGGAACCAGGGGCTGGCGGACGTAGCGACTGTCGAGGATGTCCAGCAGACGAGCCAGCATCACGGCCATCTCGTAGCGGGTCAGCGTGCGCTTGCCCTTGTAGAGACCGTCCGGATCGCCAAGGATAATCTTGAGCTGAGCGAGTTTGTCAATTGCCTGGTAGGCCCAGTGGTCGTTCGGGACGTCCTTGAACGGACCGTCCTGCGCCATGACCGGAGCGACGGTAAGTGCCAGTGCTGCGGTTGCGAGAAGCGCTTTCTTCATGTTTAAAATTCCCTCCGAGAGTATCGGTCAACCTAAGATACGCCAAGGAATCTCTCGAAGCTGGGGTAGTTTCCACGTTGCCTTCCCATCTTCTTCGTTGTCCTAAGCGATCTGTGCTGCCGTTTCAACCCTCTAAGACCCCTTATTACTGTCAGGGTTTCATCTTTTTTTGGAAATGTTTTCCGGGCGGTAGTGTACCTAATATCTTCATAAAAGGCAACCGTGCTTTTTGGAATCGAAGCCTCGGAGCTAGCGACGGCTGTACGGGAATGTAAAACGGGCATCCGTGGTTAGCATGAAACCGCGCTTGGCAGCGTGGCGTGCCTCGTTTCCGAAGAACTGATCTAGCCAGTAGGTGATGATCTCCTCGTCAATGCGCTCCCCCTCGGGGTGGATCAAGGCAAGCTCATAGCTCCAGACACCGGTCTTTGGGTTTGTCTCCAGAGTGAGCTCCAGGATCAAGCCGTCCACATAGCGTCGGTACCGTTCGCGATCTATCATGCCAAGTGGCTGCAGTGCTGCCAGTGCAAGAGGCTCGCTGTTGGCCAGTGTCCACATTTCCTGAACGATGAGCCGGTCCCGCTCCGCCGTGCGTCTCATTTTAAGTTCTCCGGATTGAGTCCTAGGAGATCATCTGGGACAAATAAGCCGTCTTTTCGGATCAGCTCCCCGTCAAAGCGAACCTCACCGCCTCCGTACTCAGGACGCTGGATATAGACCAAGTCCCAGTGCACCTGGCTACGGTTGCCGTTGTCCGCAGTTGTGTAGGCTTGGCCAGGAGTGAAGTGGAAACTACCTGCAATCTTCTCATCGAAGAGGGTATCGCGCATTGGCTGGAGGACATAGGGATTGAACCCGAGTGAAAACTCCCCGATATAGCGCGCTCCGTCGTCGGAATCAAGGATCTGGTTGAGGCGTGCCGTCTGGGCGGGAGTGCTCGCTGTGGCCTCGACAATCTTGCCATTCTCCAGCACGAATCGAATCCCCTCGAAGAGGCTTCCTTGATAGAGCGAGGCAGTATTGAACTGAATGTGCCCGCTGACAGAGTCGCGTACAGGGCATGTGAAGCACTCGCCGTCGGGGATATTACGCTCGCCGTAGCACATCACTGCGCCGATATTCTTAATAGAGAAGCTCAGATCAAGTGTATCCCCGGTAAGCTGCACACGGTCTGTTCGGAGCATTCGCTCGCGCAGGGGAACCATTGCCTCCTGCATCTTAGCGTAGTCCAACGTACACACATTAAAGTAGAAATCAGTGAAAGCCTCCGTGCTCATTCCCGCAGACTGGGCAAAGGCAGGAGAGGGGTAGCGCAGAACCACCCATTTGGTATGGTTGACCCGCTGGTCGGCGACAGGGCGCCACCAGTGATTTTGGTAGAGTGCCATTTTCTCCTGGGGAACGTCACTCAGCTCAAGACTATTGCTTGCCCCTCGGATCCCAAAATAGGCATCCATTGTCTTCATACGCTCTAGCTCATGCTGGCCAATCGCCTGCATTTGTTCCATTGTAGCGCTCTGGTAGAGCGCACGTAAAACACGATTGGAGTGTGTCTCCACAAAGGGGACAGCCCCCACGGCGGCGACCGCTTCTATAAGCGCTTGCACAAAATCGTCAGGTGTGTCGAAAGTTTCAATAAGTACGCGCTCACTCACGCGCAGGCGCGCGGAGTGCGTAACAAGTACTTGGGCGAGCTTGGAAAGTCGGAGGTCAGACATGGACGCATTGTACCAAAAGAAAAGGGAAGTATTTTGTTAATTTTCTTGACAGGGTAAGTATGCTGCGGTAATATTCTCCTTGCGCTTCGGACAAACCCGACGCAGACGACTAGAAGAAATGACAGTCGTTGATGAACTTTAACAATAAAATAGTG